>JBOGAY010000088.1:0-5915 GCA_051655925.1 Sarcina sp.
AACTTTCTTTCATGTATAGAATTCCATATATAAAATTAAATAAAGTTATTATAGCAGCGAAATATAATGGAGCAGAATAATTGATTCTAGCAAGTACCCCCCCGATAGTTGGTCCAAGAATAATGCCAATTCCTGTAATAGCACCAACAAGTCCAAAATATTTAGTTCTTTTTTCAGGCGGAATTATATCAGAAAAATAAGCATAAAGAGTGCTGATATTCCCACCAGTTAATCCATCTATGATTCTACCTACGAAAAGTAATAGAATAGAACTAGCTAGTCCAAATACTAGATAGCCTATAGCAGATCCTAAAATACATATCAATAAAATAGGGCGACGCCCATATCTATCACTTAAAGCACCAAGTATAGGTGCTGCAAAGAAAATACAAAGAGCATATACTGAAGTTAAAAGTGTAACTATCAATGCCTGCTCATTTTGGTTATGTACATAAGGGGTAACTAAAAATGGCATTATAGGATTTAAAATACTAAGCCCCATACCAGAAAGAAAAACGGAAATAAATCCAAAAATAAGTAAAGGTTTATTTATGTTAGTTTGTTTAGTGAAATTAATCAAATTTTGTCTCCTTTTCATATTGAGTCTTTGTCAACAAAAAATATTCTATAAAAATATTGAGTCTTTGTCAACAAAAAGAAAGATGGAAAAAGGCACCAAATTATTTTGGTGCTTAGAAAGTTATGTTTTCTTTTTGAATTTCATTATCTAAATGATCACTATAAGATTTTATAAAATTGAGCATAGAGTTTAGCTCTTTATCACTTATTTGATCGAAAACTTCTTTGTCCCTATCTTGAAACTCTTTGTGTAAATTTTCATGTAATAAGCTAATTCTTTCACCAGCCTTTGTTAATCTAAAATATATTTCTTTTTTATTTTCTGGTTTTTGATAATTTTCAATAAGGCCTTTTTCAATAAGTTTTTTTGTAAGTTTACTCATAGCACTTCTTGTCATATAACATGCTTTAGCAAGTTTTATAACATTCGAGTCTTTATTTCTTGATATATGTTCAATACAGTGAATTTCTGAAGGCTTATACTCATTCAAATATTTTTCCATTTTAGATTTGTTCAACCATGCCATTTTGTTAAATAAATCTCTAAAACTACTCATTATTAATTCTTCTTTATCCATTTTTTTCTCCAATTGAAACTAAATTTTCTTAATAACATTATAACTGAATTTATATGCTTAAGCTAATTTTACATTTTTAACTTAAATAGTGAGATGTTACTAAAATGTTTTATCATTGATATTTGCTATACTTATTCGTTAGATATAATAGCAAAAGATATAAAATTTAGTAATCGTGGAGATAGATAAAATGAAAAAAATAAAAATTATGTCTGTAGTAGAAATTATAATTGAGATGGTTACAATAGGAGTTGCAAAATGAACATAAAAATTTTCTATTATACATCAACAGGAAATTCACTTTATATAGCTAAAAGAATAGCAAGCAATATAGAAAATAGTGAATTAATAAAAATGAAAAATGTAGAGGATAAAAATGAGTTAGAGTATAGCTGTGAAAGTGCTATTTTTATATATCCAATACATTGTTTTGGACTCCCTGTAATTGCTGCTAATTTCATAGAAAAAATTAAACTTACCAAATGTAATTATATATATAGTCTTGCAGTTAGTGGTGGTGATGATGGGAAACTTAGTGCTAAACAATTAAATAGAATGCTATCTAAATTTGGTGGGATTCAAAATTATGGTACTGTAAAATATGAATCAAATTATATAAAATCAAAAACTTTAAATGAAATAAAAGCTAAAGAATATGATATAACTAACGAAGTGGTTATAGATAGGATTATACAGGAAATAAAAAATAAGAAAAAAGTAAAAGTAAATACTAGTTTTAGACCTTATAGCAATTTTGTTTGGAGAAAGTTCTTTAAAGGAAAAGATAATAAATTTACTGTGAATTCTGAGTGCGTAGGATGTAATATTTGTACAAGAGTTTGCCCAGCTGATAATATAAAGTTAGAAAATAGTAGTCCTATTTTTACAAATAAATGTGTTGATTGTATGAGTTGTATAAATCTTTGTCCTAAAAATGCTATAAACTTAGGAAAGAAAACAATTAAAAGACCTAGATATAAAAATAAAAATATAAAGATTGATGAGTTATTTAATAAATAATTAATAGGAAAAAGTGCCCTCAATTCTTAGAGCACTTTTTTTTAGCAATAGGATCATTTGGGATAAAACCAGCAGCTATAATACCTTTATTGAAAGAACCAAATAAATCACTTATATTAGCAGCAGAAGGATACAAAGGATTATGTGATAAGTCCTTCATAATAGGTGGGCGGTTATATTTTATATAAAATTCTTGGATTTTTTTTATACAATATTGTTTTCTATGATATTTGTAGTCTTCACAAAGTTGGGTATAGTGTATATTGATATTTTTAATTTCATTAGCTAGATTAAACTCTTTTATAGAGATTAATCTTTCAATAATTTCATCTGCAAATACATATTTTAGCCCTTCAAACTGGAGGCCTTTAGATTTTTTTATTAAACACCAATATTCAATAGAATCAACATATTTGATTCCTTTTTCAAATTGAAGTTTTTTATGCTTATCAATATAGTTAGATACTGCAGCATCAATGATTTTATTTTTAGATGGAATATAGATATCAGGCTTGAAATCCTTAGAAAATCCATGATATTGGAATAAACATTCACCTTCTAAAAGTAACACAGCCTTTTCAACGATATATTGCCAAGCAGTCCAAAAGTTTTTTGCATTAAGAGGTGAGATACCAGCAAGTTCTAAAATATCATTCCAACCATTAACTTTATTTTCAATTCTGTTATATTTAAAATGCCTGTAATAGGTTTTCATATTAGGTAATTCATTATTTTTATTTTCAAAGTCAGAGGTTACAGGTGCTCTTTTATGTATTTTATAAAAATTTCTTAAGTGATCTAAGAGTTCATCATCAGTTATATGAGTGAATTTTTTCTCAATATATGGTTTCATAGTTCTGCCTTCAATTTGAGCTTTATTTTCCCTAGTTTTTCTTCTTAAAAGTTTTGTACAATCACGACAATATTTTTTTAAGTTATCATTTCTAGAAATACATTTATTAAATTCAGAAAGTTTTTTTTCTTTTTTGCATTTTCGGCATAGTTTAGTATTCAAAATTAAATCTCCTTTTTAACATAATTGAATATAGTATGTGAAAAAGTTAATAAAATAATGTACTTAATATTAATTCATTTTATAAAAATGGATAATTAAGGTATAATTAACTTAGTTTTATTTAGGAGGGACAACATGGATATTAAGATAATAGACATTGAATTACAAAGTAAAGAAATAACGAGTGAAAAAGATATTAATATAGAAAATGAATTGATTACGAATGCTGAGGAAAAAGATTTTCTTTTTGAATTAAGAAATGCATTTCTTGATTGCAAAAGTTTTTATTTTAGTGTAGCGTTTATAAATTATTCAGGATTACAACTTATATTAGATGATTTAAAAGAAATGAATGAGAAAAATATTAAAGGTAGAATTATAACATCAACATATTTAAACTTTACTGAAGTAAAAGCTCTTGAAAAGATTAAAGAATTTGAAAATGTTGAACTTAAAATATTTATAACAGATGAGAAAAAGAAAGGCTTCCATACAAAAGTTTATGTTTTTGAGTATGAAGAAATTTATAAAATATATATAGGTTCTTCAAATTTAACGCAGTCTGCATTAAAGAATAATGAGGAGTGGAATGTTAAAATAGTTTCTAAAAAAGATAATAAATTTGCAAAAGAAGTTATGGAAGAATATCAAAGACTTTTAGATGAGACTAGAGTTGTAGATGAAGAATTTTTAGTTTCATATAATGAATATATTAAGAAAATAAAATTATTAGAAAAAATTAAAGAAAATGAAAAATTTATTTTAGAAAGTAAAAAAATAGAACCTAACTCTATGCAAATAGATGCTTTAGATAATTTAAATAGATTAAGAGAACATGGGGGAGAGAAAAGTCTAGTTATAGCAGCAACAGGAACAGGAAAAACTTATATGTCAGCATTTGATGTTAGACAATTTAAACCGGAAAAAATGTTATTTATAGTTCATAGGGAAGATATTCTTAGAAAGGCTATGAGTGATTATCAAAAAGTTGTTGATGATAAAACTTATGGTTTATTTACAGGAACATCAAAAGATAAAGATAAGGATTATATTTTTGCAACAATTCAAACTATGTCTAGATACTATAGAGAATTTAATGAGAATCATTTTGATTATATAGTTATAGATGAAGCTCATCATGCATCATCAGAAACTTATCAAAGAATTTTAAATTACTTCAAGCCAAAGTTTTTACTTGGAATGACTGCAACACCTGAACGATCAGAAGGGACAGATATATTTTCAATATTTGATAATAATATAGCTTTAGAAGTAAGATTAAATGAAGCTTTAGAGAGTGAACTTGTTGTACCATTTCATTATTTTGGAATAACAGATATAGATGCTGTTGACTATGAAAATATAGATATGAATGATATAGATGAAGTAGCAAAACTTCTTCAGATAAATGAAAGAGTAGACTTTATAGTTGAAAAAATGAATTTTTATGGCTTTGATGGAAGTAAGAGAAAATGTGTAGGATTCTGTGCCACTGTTGATCATGCCAATTTTATGGCGGAGGAATTCAATAAAAAAGGAATTAAAAGCGTAGCATTAACAGGGAAAAATTCAGTAGATGAAAGACAAGCAGAAATCAAAAAATTACAAGATAATAATAATGAGTTAGAAGTTATATTTACAGTAGACTTATTTAATGAGGGTGTTGATATACCAGATATAAATTTAGTATTAATGCTTAGACCAACTGAATCATCTATAATATTTATCCAACAACTTGGAAGAGGGCTTCGTAAATTTGAAGAAAAAGAATTTTTAACTGTATTAGATTTTATAGGGAACCATAATAAAGCTTTCTTGATAGCAATAGCTTTAAATGGTGCTAGATATTATGATAAGGATAGTTTAAAGGTATCAATAGCAACAGATTTTGCTAATGTCCCAGGATGTACGAATATTCAAATGGATAGAATATCTAAGGAAAGAATTTTAGCACAAATTGATGCAGAGAACTTTAAGTCAATGAAGTATTTAAAAGAAGAATATAATGAATTCAAAAAAATAAAGGGAGGGGAAGTTGTAAACTTACTTACTGATTATTTTATATATGAGGGTGCACCTAATCCACTGAAGTTTTTAAAGCCACCATCTAATAAGAGTAGAACCTATTTAGGATTTATAGAAAAAGTTGAAAAAAACTTTGCTGACTGCAATTTACTTAATGAAGAAAATTTTGTAAAGGTATATAGAGATTTAAGCGGACAATTACCACTTAAAAGACCTTTTGAATTTATAGTATTAAGATATCTTTTAAAAAACGGACAAGCAACTTTAGAAAATTTAAAAAATGAAATAGAAAAATATATTGTATCAATTGATCAAGATACCTTTAATCATACAATAGAGTGCTTGCTTGGTGAATATTTTGATTCAAATCAGAAAAAAGCTAACATTATTATGATTGCTAGAGAAAGTAATGAAATATTCATAAGTGATGAATTTAAACAAGTTTTACAAAATAAAAAAAATAAGTTATATATAGATGATTGTATAAATTATGGATTACTTAGATATGATAGAGAATTTGGAGAGGCTAATTACGGTATGCCATTCTTTAAATTATATCAACAATATCAAATGATAGATGCTGCTTTATTATCTAACTACAGAAAAATTCATAGTTCGTTTAGAGGAAGTGGACTTGTAACAAATGGAGATGATTGGTTTTTATTTATAGATCTTCATAAAGAAGAGGATATAAAAGA
>JBOGAY010000089.1:0-15425 GCA_051655925.1 Sarcina sp.
AAAAATGATGAGTGGCCAAGGTAGTAAATATTCATATTAGTAACCTCCTTATACATATTAATAGTTATTAGCAATTATCTTATAAATTAAACATGAGAAGTATGTTTTTTTATAGGCAGTTTGGATAAGAATAATATATAGAGTTTTAAATAAAGCGTATTTTAAAAGGAGCTAAATATGATTTGTGAAAAATGTAAAGAGAAAGAAGCTACTATAAAATTAATTAAAGTAGTGGAAGGGAAAAAAGAAATTTATATGCTATGTGAAGACTGTGTTAATAATCTTGGAGAAATAGTTTTAGAGGGTGAAATTGATGATATAGACAATTTTGACTTTAATAAAATATTAAGTGGATTAGTTGATTATTTAAATAAAAATAATGATAAGAAAGAATTAGAAATAAATAGTGTATGTGAAAAGTGTGGAACTAGATATGAAGAACTAAAGGAGACTGGAATTATAGGATGTAGTGAATGTTACAAGGTTTTTGAATTAGGACTAATACCTATGGTGAATAGATATCATGGTAGTTCTTATCATATGGGAAGTAAAAAGTTTGCATACATTACACAGGAAGATAGTAGTTTAGAAAATTTACAACAAGAATTAGAAGAAGCAGTGAAGTTTGAGGAGTATGAAAAAGCTGCTATTTTACGGGATGCAATAAAAGATTTGAAAAATTATGATGGAGGAACGCAAGTGTGATTATTTCTGATAGTTTAAATACTAATATTTTAATGAGTAATGAGATTTATATATATAGAAATTTAAAAAATATTGTGTTTCCAAGTAAGTTATCAATAGATGAAGGTAGAGATCTTTGCGATAAAATATCAGAGTGTATTTTAAAAATTGAAACTTATAAGTTTAAAAAAGTAAATTTGTGGGAAGAATCAAGAGAGAATTTATTTTTACTTTTAGAACTTGGAACTATATCATTAAAGCTTTATAGAAATAGGGATTTTGCAACTGTTTTAGTAAGTGATGATGAGCGGTATTCAGTTATGTTAAATGAAGAAAATCATATTACTGTTATTTGTAGAGGAATTAAGACTACATGTAGAGAAATATATAATGAAGGGTTAAAAATATTAGAGAAAATATCTAAGGAGTTTGAAATTGCTTTTAATGACAGATTTGGATATTTGAATTCTACAATTGATAAGATAGGAACTGGAGTTAAGGCATATTCAATTTTACATTTACCACTTTTGAATAATGCAAAATCAATAAAGAGTGTGACTTCTGAGCTTGATAAGGTGGGAATTGATTTTTATGATATTTTTACTACTGAAAATGAAGGGGTGAGCAACCTTTATAGAGTATCTAATAGAGTAATGGTAGGAGTAACAGCAGAAGAAATTTTTAATGATCTTGAAGCTATGACATATCAGATAGTGATAAAAGAAACTAAAGAGAGAAAATATTTAAAAGAAACTGATTATGAGGGACTTTGTGATAATGTTTTTAGAGCTAGAGCAATTCTTGAAAATGCTAGAAAAATAACTTATGCAGAAGAGGTTAGTTTATTATCTATGGTTAGATTAGGTATAGAGATTGGATTAATAAATGATATTTGTATACCTGTCTTGAATGAATTGTTTTTAATAACTAAGTATAATCATATAAAAAGTTTAAATGATGGAAAGATAAATGAAAATATGGAAAATATTTTAAGGGCGAAAAGGATAAGAGAAAAGCTAAAAGGAGCTAAGTTATAAGAGAAGGGAGAAGTTTATGTTTTTTGATAAGTTTACGGAAGAGGCAAAAAAAGTTATTGAGGAAGCAAAAAATGTTTCTAAAGAACTTAAACATGGGTATGTTGGTACAGAGCACATACTTTTAGGATTTTATAGAACGGATACACAGGCAAAGAAGTTTTTAGTTGATATTGATATTACGGAGGAGGATGTTACTGAACTTATCAAGAGTTATATAGGGGTAGGAGATGTTGATTACAATATTTTAGATATACCGTTTACTCCTAGAAGTAAAAAAATATTAGATGAGAGTATTTTAGATGCAAGAAAAGAAGGCGGACAATATTCAACTGCAGAACATATTTTATATACTTTGCTTAAGGATAAGGAAGGTGTAGCATATATTATTCTTTATAATTTGAATGCAAATTTTATAAAACTTAAGAAATCATTAAAGGATTATCTGAATGATGATATTTTTTCAGCTGATGCGAAGCGTAAAGATGAGAATAGAAAAAAAAGAGAAAGAGAGAAAAAAGATATACCAATATTGCTTAAATATGGTGTGGATCTTACAGCTAGTGCACTTGATAAAACTTTGGATCCTGTTGTTGGAAGAGAAGGGGAGACTCAAAGGGTATTAGAAATTCTTTGTAGAAGAACTAAAAATAATCCTTGTCTGATCGGTGAGCCAGGTGTTGGTAAAACAGCTATTGTTGAGGGGCTTGCACAAAGAATAGTAGATGGTACAATTCCTAAAAACCTTAAAGATAAGGTTATTGTTTCACTTGATTTAACTTCTATGGTAGCAGGTGCAAAATATAGAGGTGAGTTCGAGGATAGATTAAAAAATGTTATTAAGGAACTTAAAAAGAATCCAGATGTAATATTATTTATTGATGAAATTCATACGATAGTTGGAGCTGGTGGGGCAGAGGGAGCAATAGATGCTTCTAATATATTAAAACCTGCACTTGCTAGAGGAGAAATTCAATGTATCGGTGCAACAACTATAGATGAGTATAGAAAACATATAGAGAAAGATACAGCTTTAGAAAGACGATTTCAGCCAGTTACTGTTGGTGAGCCAAGTAAGAATGAAACTATTCTTATATTAAAAGGTCTTAGAGAAAATTATGAAAAGCATCATAATGTGAAAATATTAGATGAGGCTATATATGCAGCGGTTGATTTATCAGTAAAATATATTAATGATAGATTTTTGCCTGATAAGGCAATTGATCTTATAGATGAGGGTGCGGCAAGAGTAAGAATAGATGATTTTAGAGTTCCACCATTTGTTAAGGTTGTAGAGGATGAAATCAAAGAAGTTTCAGATAAGAAGGATAGAGCGATATTAGAGCAAGATTTTGAAAAAGCAGCAGGACTAAGAGATGAAGAGAAAAAGTTAAAGCAAAAACTATTAGAAGTAAATGAAGAGTGGAAGGCTGATAAGGTAGAAAAAGTTGATGTTGTAGATGCATCAAGTGTTGCTAATATAGTTTCAAGATGGACTAAGATACCAGTTGAAAAACTTACACAAAAAGAAGCTGATAAACTTTTAACCTTAGAAAAAACTCTTGGTGCAAGAGTTATAGGGCAAGAAGAACCAATAGAAGCTATAGCAAAGGCTGTAAGAAGGTCAAGAGTTGGTCTTAAAGATGAGCATAGACCAGGAGGTTCATTTATATTTCTTGGACCAACAGGTGTTGGTAAGACAGAACTTTGTAAAGCTTTAGCAAGTAATCTTTTTGGGGATGAAAGTTATATGATAAGAATAGATATGTCTGAATATATGGAGAAGCATAGTATTTCTAAGCTTATAGGTTCCCCACCAGGGTATGTTGGATATGAAGATGGAGGTCAACTTACAGAGAAGGTAAGAAGAAATCCTTATTCAGTTATTTTACTTGATGAAATAGAAAAAGCACATCCCGATGTGTTCAACATTCTCCTTCAAATTTTAGAAGATGGACGACTTACTGACGGAAAGGGTAAAATAGTTAATTTTACTAATACAATTATTATAATGACTTCTAATCTTGGCGCACATAGTCTTAATAAACAAAATAAGGTTGGATTCTCTATAACTGAGCATAAGGGAAATGATGATGAATATAGAAAAATGAAAGATAAAGTCATGGAAGAACTTAAACAGACGTTCAAGCCAGAATTTTTAAATAGAATAGATGATATTATGGTATTTCATTCACTTACTGAAGAACATTTATTAAAAATTATAGATATAATGCTACGAAATACTAAGAAAAAGTTGAGAAATCATGAAATACATTTAGCATTTAGCGATGAAAGTAAGAAGTTTTTTGTATCTAAAGGAACAGAACTTAAATATGGTGCGAGACCTCTTAAAAGAATTATTACTAAGCATTTAGAAGATAAGCTTAGTGAGGAAATTCTTTTAGGTGAAATAAAGAGTGGAGATTCTTTAGATGTTGTGGTTGAAGATGAAAAAATTGTTTTTAAAAAAAGAATAGAAAAAATATGTCTTAATACAGATAAAAATCTATAATTTAGAATTTTAGCAAATAAAATAATAAATTAAAGATGTATTATAACCTCCATTTTGGATAAATCTATAAATGGAGGTTTTTATTTTTGACTTGCATTTTAAAATTCAAGTGATATAATATTAATAAAGATACCCATGGGGGGTATGTAATTAATCATTGAATGGAGGCCGATAACTATGGGCAAAGAAGTAAAAAATATTGATATAGTTATAGTTGGTTCAGGGCCAGCAGGGCTTGCGGCAGCTATATATGCAGCTAGAGCAAATCTTAGTGTTCTAGTTTTAGAAGATAAGTATATAGGTGGACAAGTTAAGACAACTCATATTATAGAAAATTATCCAGGATTCACTTCAATAACAGGAGATGAACTTGCAACAAAAATGCAAGAACAAGCAGAGAATGCAGGAGCTATAATAGAGGAGTTTGATACAATTCAAAAATTAAACTTAAATGATAAAGAAAAAATAGTAGAGACAGAAGATTTTATATATAAGCCTAAAGTAGTTATTTTAGGAACGGGAGCAGGGCCAAAGTTATTGCCTGTTAAAGATGAGGCTAAATTTGCAGGTAAGGGAATTCATTACTGTGCAGTATGTGATGGAGCTATGTATAAAGATGGTGTTATAGCTATCGTTGGTGGTGGTAATTCAGCACAAAAAGAAGCATTATACTTATCAACACTTGCAAGTAAAGTATATGTTATAAGAAGAAAAAGTTTCTTCCATGGAGAAAAATCAGTTATAGAAAAAGTTGAAAATAATGAAAAAATAGAAGTTATGTACAACTGGGATTTAATTGATGTTGAAGGTGAAAATTTATTAGAAAAAGCTATTATTAAAAATATTGTAACAGGCGAAGTTAAAGAATTAAAGCTTGATGCAATATTTAGTTCAATAGGAAGAAGTCCAAGAACAGAACTTGTTAATGGACAAGTTGAAATGAATGAACAAGGGTATATTATTGTTGATTCTCGTAAAAGAACAAATATTGAAGGTGTATATGCAATAGGTGACGTTACACCAACTCACTTTAGACAAATAACAACAGCGGTAGCAGATGGTACTATAGCAGCACTTGATGCAGCTGAGTATATTGAAGCTATAAAAACAGAGGAAAGTAAATAGGGGGAGTAAAAATGGTAAAAGTTTATTCGGTAGCATGGTGTGCACCATGTAATAAATTAAAAAAATATTTAGATCAAAAAGGAATTCAGTATGATGTTGTAACAGTAGCTGATGAAAAAGAAGCTAGAGATGAGGTGCTAAAGGTATCAGGACAAAGATCAGTACCAGTTCTTGCAGTTAACGACAAAATAGTTGTTGGATTTGAAAAGGCTCAAATAGATGAAGCTTTAAAAACTCTTTAAAAGAGTTAAACATAGGAGGAAGAAATAATGAACGTAAAGTTATATAAAAATATAGTTGACGGTGAATTTTATGATTCTAAATCATCAGATGTTTTAGAAGTTAAATCACCATTAGATAATTCAGTTCTTGGAACTGTACAAGCAATGAGTCAAGAGGATGTTGATGCAGTTATGCAATCAGCTAAACAATCACAAAAGTATTGGGCTCAAACAACAATAGCAGAAAGAGCCGCTCTTTTATACAAAGTTGCTGATTTATTAGTTGAGAGAAAAGAAGAGCTTGGACAACTTTTAATGATGGAAATAGCTAAAGATAAAAAAAGTTCAGTATCAGAAGTTGTTAGAACAGCAGATTTCTTAAGATTTACAGCTGATGCAGCGAAATCAATAGAAGGACAAAGCATTCCTTCAGATAGTTTCCCTGGTTTCAATAAGAAAAAAATATCATTTGTAACAAGAGAACCTTTAGGAGTTGTGCTTGCAATTTCACCATTTAATTATCCTGTTAATCTTGCTGCTTCAAAAATTGGACCAGCTTTAATGGCTGGAAATACAGTAGTATTTAAACCAGCAAGCCAAGGTGCATTATGTGGATTATTCTTAGCAGAAGTATTCAAAGATGCAGGAGTACCAGCAGGTGTTGTTAATACTGTAACAGGAAAAGGAAGCGTTATTGGAGATTACTGTGTAACTCATAAAGATGTTGATTTTGTTAACTTTACAGGAAGTACAGCAATTGGACAAAGAATTTCAAAAATAACAGAAATGACACCATTATTAATGGAACTTGGTGGAAAAGATGCTGCTATTGTATTAGAAGATGCAGATTTAGATTTAACAGCTAAAAATATTGTTGGTGGAGCATTCTCATATTCAGGACAAAGATGTACTGCAGTTAAGAGAGTTCTTGTAATGGAATCAGTAGCTGATAGATTAGTAGAGAAAGTAGTAGCTGAAATGGCTAAATTAAAAGTTGGAAGTCCTCTTGATATTGAAGATGCACAAGTGGTTCCACTTATTGATTCAAAAGCAGCTGATTTCGTTGAAAAATTAATGAAAGATGCTGAAGATAAAGGTGCTAAAATTTTATTTGGTGGAAAAAGAGAAGGAAACCTTATTGAACCAACACTTTATGATGATGTAACTCTTGATATGGAAATAGCTTGGGAAGAGCCGTTTGGACCAATATTACCTATAATTAGAGTTAAGAGCAGAGAAGAAGCTATTGATATAGCGAACCAATCAGAGTATGGATTACAATCATCAGTCTTTACACAAGATATAAATGAAGCTTTCTATATTGCTAAGAGATTAGAGGTAGGAACAGTTCAAGTAAATAATAAAACAGAAAGAGGTCCTGATCATTTCCCATTCCTTGGAGTTAAATCATCAGGTATGGGAACACAAGGGATTAGATATTCAATTGAATCAATGTCAAGACCTAAAGCAACTGTTATTAATATACAAGAATAATGAGTCTTAAAGAAGTCGCTATTTTAGTGACTTCTTTTTTTTACTTGTAATTAGTATGAAAATACTTTAAAATTTAACTAAATATTAATATTTTTTTAATTAATTTTAATTGATTTAATTTTGAGATATTAATCGTAGCTAAAGATAAAGGGGTGAGTAGTATTGAAGGACAAGGTATATGTTGATATTTTAATAATCGGCAAAAATAGAGCAGCATTTACATCAGCAATATATTGTTCAAGAGCCAATGCTAAAACTGTTATTTTAGATAAATATTCAGAACAATATGCACAGAAAAATAAAATGAATTCACCAAGTTTTATAGCTGTAACAGGTAATAAAGATACTAATAGTTTACAAGTTAAGGCCGAGGAGTTTGGAGCAAAATTTGAAAGTTTTGAAAATATAGAAAAAATGATTTTAACTAATGATACAAAAATTATTGAAACAGAAAAAAGTAGTTATATATCAAAAGTTGTTATAATAACATCTGGAAATGATAGTGAAAAATTCGATATTCCAAATGAAGAGAAATTTAGAGGCCGTGGAATTTACTATAATGCTTTTTGGGGAGTTGAGAAATTTAAAGATAAATATGTTGCAATAATAGGCGAAGGACATTCAAGCTTTGAAGAAGCATTATATTTGTCTAAGGTAGCTAAAAAAGTTTTAATTGTTAGAAAATCTAAAAATATAGGATATAATGTTTTAGCTCAAAGAGAATTACAAAAGGTTAATAATATAACTATTTTAAATGAATATGAACTTATTGATGCATTTGGAGTTGATTGTATAGAGGGAATTTATTTAAAAGAAATTAATAGCGGAAAAAGAAAGAAAATAAAAATAGACGCTATATTTGGATGTTTTGGTAAAAAACCTAATTTATATGATAAATATGTTTATTTAGAACATAGAAATGACGGATACATAAAGGTTGATGAAAATATGGCAACTAATATAAAAGGAGTATTTGCAGCAGGAGCAGCAATAGAAAAAGTGTTAGATGAGATTCCAACGGATCTTAATGATGCTACTATAGCAGCACTTAGCGCAATTACTTATTTAAAATAAAAAAATAGTTGATAACTTTTGTTAAAAGTTATCAACTATTTTTTTATTAAAGATTTAAAGCTTCATCGATAGCTTTTCTGTCAAATCCAACTATCATTGTTCCATTGATATCTAAAACAGGAACACCCATTTGTTTAGTTTTAGATACCATTTCTTCTCTAGCTTCCATGTCTTCTTGTACATTGTACTCTGTATATTCTACTTCTTTTCTTTTTAAGTAGTCTTTTGCTTTATCACACCAAGGACATATTGGTGTACTATATATTTTTACCATTAATATCACCTCGTAAAATTTTTAACAATTTTTATTGTATTACTTTATTATGTCTACTTCAATAAAAAATATTTATTTAAATAGTTCTATGCCTACTGATATTTAGAATATAAGTAGAAGTAATTATGTATTTATTATAACTTTTAAAAGTGTTTTTTTTGTGTGAATTTTGTGTCAAGAGAGTCATTGATTAGAAAGTTATTTATTATTTCTGAGTCATCGTCTTTAGGATGACTAATGGGTGCAGTTATTTTATTTCTAAGTGGATTTCTGTAAGTAATATTTCTGTCGTTGAAAAAATTTATTTTTATATTCATGAAAAATCACTCCTAGTATTTGGTTTTAAGAATAGTATTCATTTAATTTGACCTAGATATTCATATTTTTCTATAAATTGTTTAAAATAGATATGGAATATAAGATTAATAAATTATGAATTTTTATAACTGGTCTAGACAGGTCTGGTATAGACCAGTTATAATTTACTTAGGAGGAGAGTTTTATGATAGATAAAAGTAGTCTAGTACCAGCATATATTCAATTAAAGTCTATTATTTTAGAAAAAATTGAAAATGGAATATGGAAGGAAGGGGATCTCATATCAAGTGAGAGAGAATTATCTGATAAGTATTCAATTAGTAGGATGACTATAAGACAGGCATTGGGAGAGCTTGTACAAGAGGGTTATCTTTTAAAGAAAAAAGGTAAAGGAACTTTTGTATGTAAACCTAAAGTCACTCAAAAAGATATTATGAGTTTTACAGAAATGATAAGTAAAACAGGCGGAAAACTTGAAAATATCATTTTAGAATTTGATGTTATAAAAACTCCAGAATTTTTAAAGTCAATCTTTACTGAGAAAACAGCATATAAAATCAATAGAAATAGAATGGTTGATGGTGAAATAATAGCAAATGAACTCATTTATATGCCGTATTCAATTGGGAAAGAATTAAAAGAAGAAAATTTAAAATCATCTATTTATAAATATCTTGAGTCGTTGAATCATAATGTTAATTATTGTGACTCTAGCATAAATTCAGTATTAATTACTGATGAGTATAAAAAGTTATTTAAATTAAAGATAGATGTGCCATTATTAAAAGTTAATAACAAAGTGTACGGATTAAGTGACAAGTTACTTTTCTTTGAAACAGCAATTTATAGGTCTGATAAGTATACTTTAGAAGTAAATATATCTAAAAGAGAGGGGAAACTAAAATGAAAATAGTAGTAGTTAAAGATTATGCACAAATGAGTAAGAAAGCAGCAGAGTTTATGGCTGAATTAGTTAATAATAAACCAGAGGCTATATTAGGACTTGCAACAGGTGGGACACCAGTAGGAATGTATGAAAATTTAATTTCATTAAATAAAGAAGGTAAAGTTGATTTTTCAAAAGTTACAACAGTTAACTTAGATGAATATATTGGATTATCAGGAGAGCATAAAAAAAGTTATAGATTCTTTATGAATGATACGTTATTTAATCACATTAACATAAATAAGGAAAAAACATTTGTACCTAATGGTTTAGCTGAAAATGTAGAGGAAGAATGTGCTAAATATGATGCTAGAATTGAAGAGCTTGGTGGAATAGATCTTCAACTATTAGGACTTGGTGGAAATGGACACATTGCGTTCAATGAACCAGATGAATGTTTAATTGTAGGAAGTCATTTAACAGGTTTAACACAAGATACAATAGATGCAAATGCTAGATTCTTTGCTTCAGCTGACGAAGTTCCTCAAACAGCTGTAACAATGGGGCTTGGTGGAATAATGCAAGCAAAAAAAATACTTCTTATTGCTAGTGGAGAAGGAAAAGCTGATGCTGTACAAGCTATGATGAATGGAAAAATAACAACTGCTTGTCCTGCATCAATGTTACAAATGCATAGAGATGTTACTGTAATAATTGATGAGGCAGCTGCTGCTAAATTAGCTAAGTAATAATTAGGTGTAAGAAGGTATCTCTTTTAATGTTAAAGAGATACCTTTTTTCTTATAGATATCTTAAATTTTATTTTAATTTCAATTATAATAGACTACTTTTAAAAAAAAGAAGGATTAACTGGTACAAAAATAGCTAATAATAAGAGATATAAAGTGTATATGTAAGATATTTTGCAAAAATATTGCAATTTGAACATATTTCTATGATAGAATATTATTAGTTTAATTTTTTTGATATTTGTAAAATATGGAGTTGATATAAATGGCTAAGATAAAGACTACTTTCTTTTGCCAAGAGTGTGGATTTGAATCACTTAAGTGGATGGGACGATGTTCAGCTTGTGGTAAATGGAACACTATGGTTGAAGAAGTAAAGGAAGTGGGAAATAAGGGAACAAAGTCACTTGTAAATATGAGTGAAAAGATGAATGCATTAAAAAAAATAAGTGATATAAAATCAGGGGAAAAGCAAAGATATGATACTGAAATAATAGAACTTAATAGAGTTTTAGGTGGCGGACTTGTGAAAGGTTCATTGACACTTATATCAGGGGCACCAGGTATAGGTAAATCAACATTACTTTTACAAACAGCTAATAATATGTGCAGAAAATATGGAAAAGTACTTTATATTTCTGGTGAGGAATCAGAAGAACAGATAAAGATTAGAGGAGATAGACTTGGTGTTACAGCTGAAGATTTATATATAGTTTCAGAAACTAATTTAGATGTTATTGAAGCGTATATAGATGAATTAAATCCTATTTTTATAATAGTAGATTCAATTCAAACTGTTTTTAGAGAAAGTGTAAGTTCTGCACCAGGAAGTGTTTCTCAAGTAAAAGAATGCTCGAACACTATGATGAGAATTGCAAAAGGTAAAAATATACCATTGTTTATAGTTGCTCATGTTACAAAACAAGGTGACCTTGCAGGACCAAGAGTTTTAGAGCATATGGTCGATACAGTACTATCCTTTGAAGGAGAAAGAACTGAAGATTTTAGGATATTACGTACTATGAAAAATAGATTTGGTACAACATCAGAAATTGGAGTATTTGAAATGAGTAGTGAAGGGCTTGTACAAATATCTGATCCGTCAAGAATGTTTTTAGAAGATACAAGTTTTGGTCAAGAAGGTTCAGCAGTTATAGGTATTATGGAAGGAACGCGACCTATACTTGTTGAAATTCAGTCTCTTGTTAGTGAAACAAAGGCTCCAATGCCAAGAAGAACTGCAATAGGTTTTGATAATACAAGACTAAGTATGCTTCTTGCAGTCCTAGAAAAGAAACTAAGAGTTCCGTTTTACAATTGTGATGTGTATTTAAATGTTGTTGGTGGATTAAATATAGAAGGTACTACTGGTGACTTAGGAATTGCATTATCATTATTTTCGTCAAATAAAGGAGTTACAACTTCTTTAGAGAAAATATTAATAGTTGGAGAAGTTGGATTAACTGGAGAAATTAGACCAATTGCTAATTGCGATAGAATATTAAATGAAGCAGAAAAAATGGGGTTTGTTAATGCTGTAATACCGGCTAGAAATGTTGATAAAGTAAAAGGAAAAAATAAAATCAATATAATTGGAGTTAGTACAGTAAGAGAAGCAATCGCCAAGATTTATAAGTAGATAGGTGAGAGTATGAGATTAGAAAGTAATAATGAACTTAAAGGAATATTAAAAATAATGAGCCCGGGTACTACTCTTAGAGAAGGGCTTGAAAATATTTTAAGAGCTAAGACAGGTGGATTAATAGTCCTAAGTGATAAAGAAGATGTTTTAGAAATAGTTGATGGGGGATTTAAGATAGATTCACCATATTCTCCAGCTTATATATATGAACTTGCAAAAATGGATGGAGCACTTGTTGTTAGTTCCGATCTTAAAAGAATTTTAGTTGCTAATGCACAATTAATGCCGAATCCTGTAATTACAACATGTGAAACAGGAACAAGACACAGAACAGCTCAGAGAGTTGCTAAGCAAACAGGCTGTATTTCTATAGCTATATCACAAAGAAGAAATATGATTTCTATATATAAAGGTGATATAAAGTATGTTTTAAGAGATAGTAGTGTTGTACTTTCAAGGGCAAACCAAGCAGTTCAAACTCTTGAAAGGTATATAACAGTTCTAGATAGAGTAATAAATAATCTTAATATTTTAGAGTTCCAAGACCTTGCAACACTTTTTGATGTAGCAACAGCTATTCAAAGAACTGAAATGGTTATGAGAATTGTTCAAGAGGTAGAGGGGTATATCATAGAGCTTGGAAATGAAGGTAGACTTATATCAATGCAACTTAATGAACTTGTAAATTGTGTTGAACAAGATGGAATACTTTTAATAAGGGATTATTGTAAAAAAAATCTAAACTACGAAACAATATATAAAGAAATTCAAAAATTAAGCTCAGAAGAGTTGATTGATTTAGAACAAATAGCAAAAATTCTTGGGTTTTCAGGAAAAGGACTTACAGAAAGTTTTGTATCACCAAGGGGGTATAGAATAACAAATAAAGTTCCAAGAATCCCCTCAAATGTAATAGAAAATTTAGTTGCACATTTTGAAACTTTAAAAGCAATTTTAGAAGCTTCTAAGGAAGAATTAGATTTAGTTGAGGGTATTGGTGAGGCAAGAGCAAGAGCTATAAGAAATGGACTAAGAAGAATTCAAGAGCAAGTTTCATTGAAAAAATAGAGATAAGAATAAAAGGTGTAATGTAGGGCAAAATAAGTTAGCCATACATACACCTTTTTTCTATCTAAATGTAAATTCACCAAGTGTGTTCATTTTTTCAGTTTCTTTTACTAAAATATCAAATAAATTTATATCTAATGTTTCACAAAGAGAGGTTAAATAGAAAAGGTTATTTCCAAGTTCATTTTCTATTACTGCTCTACAATTGTCGCAAAGTGAACCAGTAAGGTGAGAATTTAAACATTCTCTAAGTTCAGTTATAGAGTCAGTACTACAAAAATCTTGTTTTGATGCATTTATTTTGATACAGCCACAAGATGTTACAGCTTTACAAATTGCTCTATTAACTCTTGATTGAGAGTCTTGGTATTTACTTAATATATCTAAAATACTTTTATGACGTAGCAATGAACTAGCAACAGTATTTTGAAAATTATCGAATATTAAATCATTCATTAAATTCAACTCCTTAAGTTTTGGCTTAATAATATTTGTTATGTTAAAAATAACATCTGAATTTTAAATAAAACACATATAAAACACACTTGGAACTTTTAGTATAATATAAAACAAATAAATAAAAATTAATAGGGGGTGTAAATTAAATAAATACAAAAAACGACTAATAAATGTAAGGTGCTATTAATTTAATTTATAACACTACTGGTAAATGATGTGTTATAATTAGAGAATATAATTATAACTATACAAATTTTATTATATATATTTTTTTTTATGTCAATAATAATTAAATAGGAGGTGGTAGCTATGATTAAGAAGGTTTTTAGAGGGCTTGTTACAATTTTTGGTGTACTTTTAGGTGCAGTTGTAGCAGATGTAGTTTTAAAAAGTCAGTTTGTAGAAAACTTAGATTATTTATCAAGCATAGTACCAAAGGTGCTTTGTTATATATTAATAGCAATAATATTTGGAATCATATTTTTTATTATATCCCCATACATTTACAGAGGAATTTCTAAGCTTGTTGATACTGTTGAAAATAGTATAGGAAAGTTAAGTGGAAGTGAAATTATATTCGGGGCAATTGGAGCAGTTGTTGGACTTGTGATTGCTTCATTAGTATTTTTACCAATAAAAAGTTTACTTAATGATATAAGTGATACACTTGGTGCACTTATAGGAAATATAATTTATATATTTGCAAATATAATATTAGTTGTTATAGGTATTAATATATCTGTAAAAAGAAGAAATGAGATAATAGCATTCTTCCAAGGACTAAGAAAAAATACAGCGCCAAAAGAGAAAAAGGCAAAAGTTGCAAAAATTAAATTACCTAAGGTATTAGATACATCAGTTATTATTGATGGTAGAATTTTTGATTTATGTAAAACAGGATTTATAGAGGGAACTCTTGTTATTCCTAGTTTCGTTTTAGATGAATTAAGACATGTATCTGATTGCTCAGATTCTTTAAAAAGAGTTAGAGGTAGAAGAGGTCTTGATATTTTAAATAAAATACAGAAAGAACTTGATCAAGAAGTTGAAATTTGGGAAGGTGATTTCCCAGAAATTGCTGAAGTAGATAGTAAACTTTTAAAATTAGCTCAAAAGTTAGAAGGAAAAGTTTTAACTAATGATTATAATCTTAATAAAGTTGCAGAAGTTCAGGGTGTTCCTGTACTTAATATAAATGAACTTGCAAATGCAATAAAACCAGTTGTTTTACCAGGTGAAGAAATGACTATTACGATTGTTAAAGATGGTAAAGAACCATCACAAGGTGTTGCTTATCTAGATGATGGTACTATGATAGTTGTTGAAGGTGGTAGAAAGTATATGAATACAGAGATTACTGTTGATGTAACATCTGTACTTCAGACAGCAGCTGGTAGAATGATATTTGCCAAAAAGAAGGATTAAATAATTTATGAAAAATGTAGCAATTGTACTAGCAGGTGGAAAAGGAAAGCGAATGAATGCACCTGTTAGTAAACAATTTATTGAGATAGAAGATAAACCTGTGATATATTATACGCTAAAAGCATTTGAAAATTGTGATGATATTGATGAAATAGTATTAGTTTTACCAAAAGATGAGATAGATTATTTCGTGGAAAATATACAAAATAAGTTTAATTTTAAAATTAGCAAAATAGTTGCAGGTGGATCAGAAAGAAGTGATTCTGTATATAATGCATTAAATGAGTTAAATAATACTGATATTGTACTAATACATGATGGAGCAAGAGCGTTCGTTTCTGATAAAATTATTAGAGCGGGTATAAGAAATGCTAAAGAATTTGGAGCAGCTGCTCCGGGTGTAACTCCAAAAGATACAATAAAAGTGAGGAATAGTGAGTCGTTTTCGAAAGAAACTCCG
>JBOGAY010000090.1:0-4577 GCA_051655925.1 Sarcina sp.
AACTTCTATTCCGTTTTTAATTGACTCATCAATTACATCATTATAAAATCTCACACCATCTTCACATACTTCACCTGTTTCTAAATCTTTTATAAGTCTTGACCATTGTATTGATGTTCTATATGTGTTTAATCCAATACCTTTTAACATTTTAATATCTTCTCTATAACTATTATAAAAATTAGAAGCTTTACATGGCCCTACTCCATTATGAAAAGTTTCTTTTGAAATTTCAAACCAATGATCAAAAACATTTTTATTCGCTTTATTAAATGTTCCTTCTGATTGTGGTCCTGATGTTGCTGCTCCCCACCAAAAATTCTCTGGAAATATATATTTCATTTTAAATCCCCCTACAAAATTATTTATACTTCTATTTTAAAAAAATTTAATAATAAAATCACTTACTGTATAGACAATTTTAACATTAAAATTTTATAATTAAATATATACTAAGGGGGGACAGAATGAATTCTAAAGAAATATCAAAAGATTTAATAAAAAAAATAGTTACTGGTGAATTACCTGAACTATCTAAATTAGATTCTGAAATTAAACTTGCTACTCTTTACAATTGTAATAGACATACAGTTAGAGCTGCTATAAAAGATTTAATTGAAAAAGGTTATATTATAAAACCACATGGTGGTACAAGTTACATCAATCATTTGCCTAAAAATCATATTTTAAATTTATCTTCAATGTGTGAATTACATATATCTAAAAATTTAAAATCAAAAATTTTAGATTTTAAACAAGTTTTACCTAATGATGCTATTGCTAAAAAATTTGAAATTACTAAAAACAAAAAACTTTGGAAAATTACTAGAGCACGATATGTAAATGAAGAGTTTAAACATATTGAATATACATATATGCCTGTAAGTTTCTTTCCTGACCTAACATTAGAAATTTGCAAAAAAAGTATTCTTACTTATATAGATTCTAAAGATGAATTAACAATTTCTCATGCTCATAAAACAATTGAGCCCTCTTTTTTTTCAGAAAATGAGTGTAAAATATTAAATCTTCCTGCTAATTCATTAGCTTTGAAAATTACTAATTTAGCTATTCTTACAAATGGTAGAGTTTATGAGTATTCTATCAATAAACATTTTAATCAAAAAATAGATTTCTTCGCTAAAAGATAATTCTTCAAAATTTGTATTATTATGTTTACAGATTCTTCTTACAAAGCCTTTTTTTATTAAATTTATTTTAATTTAATTAAACCAAGCTTGTTTTTATTTAGAAATATATTAAAATGGAATTACTAGAATATATGAAAAGGCGGTATAATATGTACTTATCAAAATTTACTGATTACTCTTTTAGAGCTTTAATATATCTTGCTAATAACACAGATAGACTTTGTACAGTTGAAGAATTATCAACAAGTCTTGATATATCAGAGCATCACTTAAAGAAAATCATTCAAAAACTTGCTAAAACCGATTATGTAATTTCATTGAAAGGACGTTCTGGTGGTCTAAAACTTGGTCTTGATCCTAAAGAAATTGTTCTTAGTGAAGTTTTAAAGTTAACAGAAGAAAATCTTAATATTGCAGGATGCTTCTCTAACTCAAATGATTGTCCTATGATGACAAAAGGTTGTAAATTAAAATGTATAATGAATAATGCATTAAAATCTTTTATAAATGAATTTTCAAATCACACATTAGCAGATGTGTTAGAAAAAAAATAATATTTTATAATACAAAAGGACCTAGTTATACTAGGCCCTTTAAAATTATTTAAAGTTTTTAAGTAAATCAGCAAATGGATTATTTATATCCTCATCTGCTTCTTTCTTCATTTTCTTCATTATATTATTAACTTCTTTTTTGCTAACTTTATCTTTTTTATTTTCAAATCTCTTTTTAAATCCTTCTTCTTTCTCTTTAAATCCACATCCTGTACATACATATGCTCTAGAACCTTTCTTTCCTCTTAATTCCAACTTTTTCTTACACTCAGGACATCTTGCATTAGTAACTATAGAAAGACTCTCTCTGTGTCCACATTCTCTATCTTGGCACACAAGCATTTTTCCTTTCTTACCATTAACCTCTAAAAGGAACTTTCCACACTCAGGACATTTACTTCTTGTCATGTTATCATGTACAAATCTGCTATCTGCCCCTTTTATTTCTGAAACAACTTCTTTTGAATATTCTCTCATTTCTACAAGGAATGTTTTTTGATTAAGTTTACCCTTCTCAATCATACCAAGCTTTTGTTCCCACTCTGCTGTTAAAGTTGGTGTTTTAAGCCCTTCTGGTACAAGACCTAAAAGTTGTTTCCCTTTTGAAGTTATCATTATCTCTTTTCCAGTTTTTTCAATCATAAAACTATTAAATAATTTTTCAATAATATCAGCTCTAGTTGCAACTGTTCCAAGTCCACCAGTTTCCCCAATTGTCTTTTTAAGGTCACTGCTCTCATCTGACATATACTTAACTGGATTTTCCATAGCTGATAATAAAGTTGCTTCTGTAAATCTTGCAGGCGCTTTAGTTTTTCCAGTTGTTAAATCTATTGATTTAACTTCTATTTTGCTTCCTTCTTGCATAACAGGCATCATTTGTTCTTTAACATCATTTTGTGCATCATTACTTGTTTGAAGCTCTTTCCACCCTAAACTTTTTATAGTTTTTCCTTTAGCTTTAAAGACTTCACCTTCTATATCTAAAATTACTGAAACTTCTTCATATTCACATGGTGGCATTAAAACTGCTAAAAATCTTTTTGATACTAAATTATATACTTTTCTTTCTTTATCGCCCATAACACTAAAATCTGGTTTTTCTTCAGTTGGAATTATAGCATGGTGATCACTTACTTTTGAATTATCTACAAATGATTTACTTGCTTTAATTTCTCTACCAAGTATTTTCACAGAAAACTTGCTAAGCTCTCCAACAGCACAAGCTTTTACTCTATCCTTTAAAGTCCCAACCATATCTGTAGTTAAGTATCTTGAATCTGTTCTTGGATATGTTAAAACTTTATAACTCTCATAAAGTCTTTGAACTAAATTTAAAGTTTCTTTTGGTGAATATCCATACCTATTATTACATTCTCTTTGAAGTTCTGTTAAATCATAAAGATTTGGTGCATAATTTTTCTTATTAGATTTTTTAACTTCTGTAACTAATGCATTGCTACCTTTAATTTTATTCAAAACATTTTCTGCTTTATCTTTAGCAAATGTTCTTATATTATTGTTTTTATCTGACCAAGTAAATTTAACACCTTGAATAAGTGCCTCTACTCCATAAAACTCTTGAGGTTTAAAGTTTTTTATCTCTTCTTCTCTTGCTGCAATCATCCCAACTGTAGGAGTCTGTACTCTTCCACATGATAATTGAGCATTATGTTTACAAGTAAGTGCTCTTGTTGCGTTTATTCCAACAATCCAGTCAGCCTCAGCTCTAGCCTCTGCTGCTCTATATAAATTCATATATGCATTTCCATCTTTTAAATTTTTAAATCCATCTTTTATAGCCTTATCTGTAACAGATGAAATCCATAATCTCTTAATTGGCTTTTTAACGCCTACTTTTTCTAATATCCATCTTGCTACAAGCTCTCCCTCTCTCCCTGCATCCGTTGCAATTATAACTTCTGAAACATCCTTTCTATTTAAAATTTGTTTAACTGTGTTATATTGCTTTGCAGTCTTAGGTAAAACTGTAAGTTTCATATACTTAGGTAACATAGGAAGTGATTCTATCTTCCAGTCTTTCCACTCTTTATTGTAATTTTCTGGTGCTGCAAGACTTACTAAATGCCCCATTGCCCAAGTTACTATATACTTATCACCCTCTAAGGCACCATTACTTCCCTTTCTACAATTAAGAACTCTCGCTATATCTTTTCCAACAGAAGGTTTTTCTGCTATTACTACTATTTTGCTCATAAAATTTCCTCCTAAATATTAGTGTCTTTCATTTTTGATTTTATATCGGAATATAAAGATTCATCCATATTTTTTACTCTTATCCGTTCAAACTTTCTTTGATTATAAAATTTTATTCTATAATCACAAATTTTTTTTCTTCTCTGAAATAAATTAATTACTTGGTAGCACTCAACCATACTTGTACTTCTGACAAGTACTATCCGCCTTATAAATGATCCTGAACTAAAAAATAAAATTTTATCACTAGTTCCAAGACTTGAATATTTTTTTATTAAATATCTCCATAAAATCATTATAGGAATTGCTATAATGCCTAAAATTGATTTCGTAAAACAATATATTAAAATAGCAAAAATCACAGAATAACTAGTCCATGAAATATAAAAATTATTAAAAGCTTTTTGTGGTGGATTATATATTTTCTCTTTGAATAAAAATTCTGGAAGAGTCTCTTTAATTATGCACCTTAATCCATCCTGTGTACATAATGGAAATATAATCTCATCTTCTTTCATTTGATTTCCATATCCTACTACTGAAACTTTTATTGTATATAACTTTAAAAGTTGATTTACAAAATTTTGCTCTATTTTTACAGCATGTATATTTTCTATATTAATAGAATATCTTTTTTTCACCATAAACCCATGCT
>JBOGAY010000091.1:0-20652 GCA_051655925.1 Sarcina sp.
TCATCAATAGAATCACTATAAGAACATTCTATATCTCTATCTCTTAAAGCTTCAACAAGTCTTTCCCCTCTAGGTCTTGTACCTGCAAGAATAACAGTTTTATATCCATTTTCTTTTTTACTTTTAATCTCATCAACTAGAAGTTCAAAATTACCTTGATATTTAGGAAGTGTAACTTGTTTAAATTCAAAATTCTCTCTACTTCTTAAAAATTTAAGATTTTTTTCTAAAGAATTAAACAAAATATAATCATTAGCTAAAAATTCATTTTCAATATCGCTTTCTTGAAGCAGAAGTTTATTTTGACTAGGAAGTATATCTCCTCTTTCTAAAAATGCTTTATAATTTTCTGCAAATTCAAAAAATATACTGTCTATTTTTCCTTTACATCTTTCCGAATCATCAATTACATAAAGATAATCATTTAAGTAGTTAAATAAACTTGATGGCTTTTCAAATAAAAACGGTATATAACTTTCAATTGTTTCAAAACTCCAAGTTTCTTTTAAACTCTCTAAATTTCTTTTAACTATGCCATTAACCTTTTCAACTATTTCAGATTTATCAGCATTTTTAGTAGTAAATTCAATAAGCTCAGACTTAATATTATCTATAGCTTTATCTAAAATTTCTTTATCTAAAATAATCTCTTTAGCAGGGAATATATCAGCTTTATCCTTTCTTTCAATACTTCTTTGCGAATCGGTATTGAAAGTTCTAATAGAATCAACCTCATCACCAAAAAGCTCTATCCTAAAAGGTAACGCATTACAAGGAGGGTACACATCAAGTATCCCCCCTCTTAGAGCAAATTCACCTTTTCCTTCAACAACATTAACTCTTTCATATCCACACTCTACAAACTTTTGAACAACTTCTTTAATATTGATTTCCTCTTCTTCCTCAATACTAAAGCTATATCTTTTATAAAGCTCAATTGGAGTATATAACGAAACAAATGACTCAATTGAAGTTACTATTATTTTTTTACTTTTATTCTCTAAAATTTCTTTTATAACTTTAAGTCTAGCCCATCTTAAATCCCCTGATATAGCATCTATATTATAAAAAACTATTTCTTTCGTCGGCAAATAGTGAACATCTAAAGTATATAAACTTAAATCTTCATATAAATCTTTAGCCTCAACATCACTACTTGTAACTATAACCATTGATCTATCTTCTTTTTCAAAAATAGAGCTTATAACATATCCTCTTCCCGATTCACTAAGACCATTAACCTCTAAAGGAAACTCCTTATCAGAAATTGCATCTTCTAATAATTTAAAATTTCTATCCGATAGTAATGGCTGTATTAACCCATCTAATCTCATCATTTACACCCCACTTATAAAATAACGATTTACTTCTCAACACAAGTACCATTAAACTTATTCATAGCACTTTTTGCGTCTGTCTTAAGCATTTCTACAACTGCATCTGAAACAACTGGCATAACCATCTTCATATGTTCCCAATCTTCATCAGGGAATTTACCTAAAACATGAGAAACTAAATTATGCTCTGGTGCACCAACTCCCACCTTAAATCTTGGAAATACATCACCACCAAAATTTTGAATAATACTCTTAATTCCATTATGTCCCCCGGCACTACCCTTTTCTCTAATTCTAAGCTTACCAACATCAAGACTTATATCATCATAAATAACAGCTATTTCATCATCTTCAAGCTTATAAAAATTCATAAACTGAATTATACTATCTCCACTAAGATTCATAAATGTTTGTGGTTTTAATAATATAACTTTTTTACCATTTATAAACCCTTCTCCATAGTTACCTTTAAATTTTGTCCTATTTATATCAATGCTATACTTATTAGCAATATAATCTATTATCTCAAACCCTATATTATGTCTTGTTCTATCATATTCTTTCCCAGGGTTTCCTAGTCCTACTATTAAAAACATTTTAAATCCTCCATATCATACATATTTTCCTTTCCTAGTTCTTAGGAATAAAAACATTAACTATCAGATAAATTATACCAATAAACTTTATCTATGTATAATAAAAAACTTGCTACCTTTAAGGTAACAAGTTTTTTATATTATTCTTCCTTAATACCATGTTCTTCTTCACGCCATCTATCAAGAGTGAATTCAAACACAACACCATTTCCATCATCAGAATTTTTACACCATACTTCTTGCTTATGATTAAGTACTATATTCTGAACTATTGATAAACCAAGCCCTGTACTATGCTTGTTAGTTCTTGATTTATCTGCTTTATAAAATCTATCCCAAACCATTTTAAGCTGTTCTTCAGTTAACTGTGGACTGTCATTGTATATTGAAACAACAACCTTATCGTCTCTACATTTTGAAGAAATTTTAATAACTCCACCTTCAATACAATATTTAATTGCATTATCGGTAAGATTTGTCGCAACTTGCATAAGTTTATCCTTATCAGCATTGACTAATAGTTCTTCTTTATCTAATTCTATTTCTACTGATAATTTTTTGTCGGTTACTTTTGGCTCTAAATTTATAACAGCTGTTTTTAGCATTTCATTTATATCCACTTTTGTGAAATTAAAACTAAGCTTCCCTGCCTGCATTGCTGATATATCTAAAAGATCACTAATAAGTCTATTAAGTCTCTCAATCTCATCATAAACTTTTTCTAAATAAAAATGTTCTTTATCTTGTGGAATAATTCCATCAAGAATACCAGCTATAAATCCTTTAATTGAAGTCATTGGCGATCTAAGCTCATGAGATACATTTGAAATAAACTCTCTCCTATTCATTTCAAACTTTTCAATTGATTCTGCCATGTTATTAAAGTTAGTTGCAAGTTCGCCAAGTTCATCATTAGAATTAATTTCAACTCTTTCAGATACTTTTCCCTTAGCAATTTTTCTCGAAACTTCATTAACCTGTTCAATAGGATTTATGATGAATTTATCCGAAACAGCATATATAACTATACTTAAAATGATAAGTGTTAGTATAACAAAAAACCATATAATTGAATAAATTTGCTTTAAAGCAAGTTTCATTTGATCTAAAGGTGTTTTAACAATTATAACCCCTTCAAATTCTTTTTTAGTATTATACAGTTTTTTACTATAGACATTAAAGTCTCCATTATCATAATCTAAAACATCATTAGTTAATATATCTTTTCCATCTAAATCGACAATTTTTTGAAGCTTATATTTTGTATCATTTTTATTAGATACTGCAAATACTATCCCTTGACTGTCAGTTAAAATGATATCTGCATTTAAAAATTCTTGTCCAAATTGTAAAATAGAGTTTAATTGTTGAAGACTTGTACCATCATTATTTATATAAGATGTTACTGATTGACCAATAAGACCTGAAACCTCATTAATCTTTTCTTCCCTATTATTAATATAAGAATCTTTAACTGTAACAGATAGTATAAAAGCGATTATAGCAAATATACATCCTATAATCGCCATTACACTTAGAAGTAATTTAGGAACTAAACTATGGTTTTTAAATTTTTTATTTAACTTCAAACTTGTAGCCTACTCCCCAAACTGTTTCTAGTTGCCAATTTTCTCCTTTATTTAACTTCTCTCTTAATCTTTTTATATGAACGTCTACTGTTCTTGAATCACCTGGGTAATCATATCCCCAAACTTCACAAAGAAGTTGTTCTCTAGTAAACACTTTATTCTTATTATTTGCTAAATAATATAGTAATTCAAATTCTTTAGGCGGCATTTTAACTTCTTCATCTTTATAAAGAACTTTATATGAATTAGTATCAATAACTAATGAAGGGAATGTTAAAACATCTTCATCTGTCTTATCAACTGAATATCTTCTCATTACTGCCTTAACTCTAGCCATAACTTCTTTTGGCTCAAATGGTTTCACAATATAATCATCAGCGCCTATTTCTAGTGCTAATACTTTGTCAAATACTTCCCCCTTAGCTGTAAGCATTATTACAGGAGTATTTCCTTCTCTTCTAATCCACTTTAAAACTTCTACTCCATCAATTCCTGGTAACATAACATCAAGTAAAACTAAATTTGGTTTATAAGTAGAGAATACTTCCTCTGCTGCCTTTCCATCATTGACTACTTTAACATCATAATTCGCACTTTCTAAATACATTTTTAGAACTTGGCATATATTTTCATCATCATCTACTACTAAAATCTTTCCTATTAAACCATCCATTTTATTTACACACTCCTAATCTAATTTGAACAAAATTTTATTATATATTGTTCATAGTTGTAACCATTCTGTTTATACTATTTTAACAAAAAATCATATTTTTCTTATTATACCACAAATTTCACCAAATTTGTTATAAAAAAAAACACCTAAAAAGCTAAAACTTACTAGGTGTTTTAAAAATTTAATTTTATTTTCTTTAATTAAATTATAATTTAATAAAATCAGTTTATAATTTGATTAAATTTCTCAAATATTCCACTTATTAGTTAAATTCTTCAAATAATCTACTTAATGGTTCATCATCATAAATTCTCTCAATTGCATTAGCTAAAAGTGGTGCAACTGATAGTGATTTAAACTTCTCTAAACCATCTCTGTTAGGTAATTTTATTGTATTAAGCATTATTAACTCTTCAATTGCAGAATTGTTAATTCTTTCAATAGCAGGTCCTGAAAGAACTCCGTGTGTACAACAAGCGTATACATTTTTAGCTCCAAGATCTTTTAAAGCATTTGCAGCGTTTGTTATTGTACCAGCAGTATCAATCATATCATCTATTAATATACAAACTTTATCTTTTATATCCCCTATAATATTCATTATCTCTGAAACGTTAGCTTTTGGTCTTCTCTTATCAATAATTGCTATTGGAGCATGTAATTTATCAGCAAACTTTCTAGCTCTTGTAACAGACCCAAGATCTGGTGATACTACAACTACATCATCTCTCTCTGCAAGTTTCATTTCATTTACAAAGTAATTTGCAAGTATTGGTGAACCTAACATGTGATCCACAGGTATATCAAAATACCCTTGAATTTGAGCAGCATGTAAATCCATTGTAAGAACTCTATCAGCTCCTGAAGCTGTTAATAAGTCAGCAACTAACTTTGCTGTTATTGGATCTCTTGATTTTGCTTTTCTGTCTTGTCTTGCATACCCATAGTATGGTATAACAGCTGTTATTCTTCCTGCTGATGCTCTCTTGAAAGCATCTATCATTATTAATAACTCCATAAGGTTATTATTAACTGGACTACATGTTGATTGAACAATAAATACATCGCAACCTCTTACAGTTTCACTAATATCTACTGATATTTCTCCATCACTAAAAGTACCAACCTTTGATTTCCCTAAAGGTAATCCAAGTGTGTCAGCAATTCTTTGAGCTAATTCTGGATGTGAGTTACCAGTAAAAATCTTGATATTCTTTAACTGATTTTCCATTGTCGTGAAGACCTCCTTAAAATAATCCCATTTTACATTTGTATATATTTAATAAAAAGAAAGTTTACTTTCCTTTTCTATTAACCCAACCTTCAATATTTGTTTGTCTTGCTCTTGCTATTGCAAGTGAACCTTCTTTAACTGTATCTGTTATTGTTGAACCAGCAGCTATAAATGTATTATCTTCTACTTCAACTGGTGAAACTAAATTTGTATTACACCCTATAAATGCATTATCTCCAATTATAGTTTTGTGTTTTTTAGAACCATCATAGTTAACAACAACTGTACCACATCCAAAGTTGCAGCTTTCTCCAACTTCAGCATCACCTATATAAGTTAAATGAGATACTTTTGTATTATTACCTATTGTTGATTTTTTTACTTCAACAAAGTCACCAATTTTAACATGATTTCCTATATTTGAATCTGGTCTAATATAAGCAAATGGTCCTACTGTTGTGTTGTCTCCAACTTTACTATCCACTATTACTGAATTTTCAATAGTAGTTTCATTTCCAATAACAGCATTGCTTAATCTTGAGTTTGAATAGATAGTACAATCTTCACCAATAACAGTTTTTCCTTCTAAAACTGTATTAGGATAGATTATTGTATCTTGACCTATTACAACATCTTGACCGATATAAATAGAGTTTTCATCAATTAACGTAACACCATTATCTAAGTGTTTTCTATTAATTCTTTTTCTTAAAATGCTTTCAACAACTGATAATTCTGCTCTTGAGTTAACCCCAATAGTTTCTTCAAAATCAGTTATCATAGCACCAACTTTTTTGCCTTCTGATTTTAGTATTCCAATAACATCTGTTAAGTAATACTCTCCTTGAGCATTATCATTTGATAATTTATCAAGTGATTCTAAAAGACTTTCGATATCAAAACAATACATCCCTGCATTTATTTCATCAACCTTTAACTCATCTTCTGAACAATCTTTATGCTCTACTATTCTATCTACCTGGTCATTTTCTCTAATAATTCTTCCATAACCTGTAGGATTATCTATAACTGAAGTTAAAAGAGTAGCAAAGTTCTTTTCTTGAATATGAGTTTCTATTAAGTTTTTAACAGTTTCTTCCTTGATTAAAGGAGCATCTCCTGTAAATATAGCAACAACACCTGACTTTCCTTTTAAAAAGTCTTTTGTGCACATCACTGCATGACCTGTTCCTAATTGTTCTTCTTGTAATGAATAAGAAACATTTCTTGAAGCTGTTCTATCTTTTACAAGCTGTGCACCTTTTCCTATAATTACATCAACTTCTTCTAGTTCAGCAGCTCTCATAGTATCAATAACGTGATTAACCATTTCTTTACCACAAGCCTTGTGAAGAACTTTTGGAAGTTTAGATTTAATTCTAGTTCCTTGTCCTGCTGCTAATATTATAGCACATTTATTCATTTTTTCACCTCTTTATTGTCCGAATAATCAAATAGTATAGCCTAATTATTTTTATTTACAATTTGTTTTCATTCGTATTCTATAATAATTATATTTTAAAGCACATCTTATTTCAAGACAGAAAGAGTCATTTAAATATTAAATTTATACAAAAAAATAAAAGGAAGACTTGCTCCCTTTTATTTTCTAACCCTATACCTCTTCAGTACTTACTACTTTTTCATACTCTCCAAGAATAGCTTGTTGAATTTTTTCTCTAGTTTCAGTGTTTATTGGATGTGCTATATCCTTAAATTCACCATCTGGTGTCTTTCTACTTGGCATAGCTATAAATAACCCACTTTGACCTTCTATAACTTTGATATCATGAACAACAAATTCATTATCAAAAGTTACTGATACGATAGCTTTCATTTTTCCTTCAGCTGCTATCTTTCTGATTCTTACATCTGTAATTTGCATTTGACCACACCTCCAGTTGTTATGTTAATATATAAATTCTATATAAAATTCCAAAATCCTCCTTTTTATTGAAATTTTTTGAAATTTTTTTCAAATTTATCTATTCAACTTATTTATCGCAACTTTTGGTAGTGAACTTTATATCTCAGACTTTAAATTTTCAGAAGGTATAATTTTAATTCCACTCTCTTCTTCAAGTTCTACAACATCCACTAATGAAATATAATCTTTTATTAATTTCTTTGATGAAATTTTATTATCAACAAGAACTCCTATTCCAACAAGTTCTGAATCAAATTCTCTTAATAAATCAATTATTCCCTTAGCAGTTCCGCCACCTCTCATAAAATCATCTATAAAGATGCATCTACTTCCTGTTTTTAATGCTTTTTTTGATAAGCACATTTGTTGGATTCTTCCTGATGTACCTGAAACATAGTTAATAGAAAGTGTTGAACCTTCTGTAACTTTACTATCTCTTCTTGCTACAACCATTTGAACACCTAAATTTTTAGCTACTTCATACGCTAATGGAATTCCCTTAGTTTCAACTGTAACTACATAGTCAATGGCCTCTTTTTTAAAGAATGAAGCAAGTATAACTCCTGCTTTTCCTATTATAGCCGGATCAAACATTAGATCTGTAACATAGATAAACTTACTTGCAACAAGTCTATTATTCGCACTCATTACTTCACAAAGCTCACTAATAAACTTATCTCTTTCTTCATCTCCAATGTGAGGAACAAATTTAATTCCACCAGCTGCACCAGCTATAGTTTCAATAGTTCCCATATCTTTTTTCTCTAAACTTTCTCTAACTATAAATATATCTTCACTTATTGTAGATTTTGCAGCATTTAAAAGCTCTGAAAATCTATTTAATCCTATTATTTTATTAGGATTTTCCATAAGTATTTTTGTAATTATAGACACTCTAGTATTTCTACTTAATTTTTCCATTTTATAATCACCTTCATTTTCATGGTTTTTTTATACGAATTATTTCAAAATTATTTATCTCAATATTCATATTTTATTCAATATTCGTACTAATAGCAATGCTTATTGAATAATTTTACTATAAATTCATGTTTATTTTTATAATAGGTGTGTGAATTTATAAAAATCTGTATATAATTAAGTATGTACTAGAAAAAGGAGATGATTTATAGTGACTTTTGATTTAAAAAGAGATGCCAACAAAAAAGTTCACCTTATTGGTATAGGTGGCGTTAGTATGAGTGGTTTAGCAGCTATTTTATTAAATGCTGGGTATAAAGTTTCTGGGTCTGACTCAAAAGAATCAGATTTAACAAATAGATTAAAAAATAGTGGGGCTGAAATCTACATAGGACATAGCGCTGATAACATTCAAAATGTTGATTTAGTAGTTTACACAGCTGCTATTCCAAGTGACAACCCTGAAATAATAAAAGCTAAAGAAATCGGTGCTATCTTAATGGATAGAGCTGAATTTTTAGGATACTTATTAAAATCACACAAACTAAATGTTGCAGTTGCAGGTACACATGGAAAAACAACTACAACTTCTATGATTGCTCATGTAGCTTTAACAGGGGAGCTTGATCCAACTATATTAGTCGGTGGAGATTTAGATATCATAAACGGTAACTTTAGAGTTGGTAGTAGTGACCACTTTATAACAGAAGCTTGTGAATACAAAAAAAGCTTCTTAAGATTCCATCCATTCATAGGAATAATCTTAAACATAGATGCTGATCACCTTGATTTCTATAAAGATATCAATGAAATTGAAGATACATTCTTAGAATTTGCTCAATTGATTCCAGAGGATGGACAATTAATTGGTAATGCAGATGATGCTAGAGTAAGAAATATCTTATCTAAATGCAAGTGTAATGTTATTTCATACGGTATAGAAAATGGTGATTTAAGAGCTAAAAATATAGAATTTGATGGAAGAGGTTGTGCTTCATTTGATGTTTATAACAAAGGGGAATACTTACTTTCACTTTCATTAAACGTACCTGGAATGCATAATGTATCAAACTCACTTTCAGCTATTGCTGTAGGATTAAGATTCGATATTAGCACAGAACAAATCGTTAAAGGACTTGCTTCATTTGGAGGAGCTCACAAAAGATTTGAATATAAAGGAGTTAAAGATGGAATAACAGTTGTTGATGACTATGCTCACCACCCTGTTGAAATCAAAGCTACTTTAGAAACAGCTAGAAAAATGAACACTAAGAGAACTATCGCAATTTTCCAACCTCACACATACACAAGAACAAAAACATTATTTGATGATTTTGCAACTTGCTTTGGTGAATCAGACGAATTAGTTCTTATGGATATTTATGCTGCAAGAGAAAAAGACACTGGTCTTGTTAATTCTCTAGAACTTGGAGATGCTATAAGAGCAACAGGTGTTAAATGTAAAAATGTACATTCACACGAAGAAGCTTTAGAATATGTTGAATCAGTTCTTCAAGACGGTGATTTATTAATTACTGTTGGAGCTGGTGATGTTGTAAAAGTTGGTGAAATGTTCCTAGATAAAAATTAATATAAAAAAGTAAAAAAAGCTGGTGAAAACTAGCTTTTTTACTTTTTTACAAAAATTTAAATAAATGAATTTATTATTATTTTCCATATTGATAATATATCATTATTACCTGTATTTAATTAACATATTTCTATTTATATTAATTTTTAATAACATATTTACTTAATTTATACGTTTGCATATATGAAAATCTAATGATATTATTATATTAACAATAATTTTATATTTTTTGTCGAGCATTGTTTGTAAGCGTTTAAAGATGCTATTGTGACTATGTTCACGATTATTATATATATTACTTCAACAAAGTAACTAACCTAAAAATACCATTTTTTACATTGTATTTTTTTTCTAGTCTACTTATAATTAACTTAAATTATTTATTGAGGAATTTTGACATTTTGTCTAGATTTATGCTCATATTTTATTTTATTTATCAAATAAAATTAAAATTAGTAATTATTGTTGAAAAAAATATATAATAATCTCAAAAAATATTATTTATACGCATAAAAGTTTGTTGAAAAAATAACTTAAAACATATAAATTTATTTAGAGGTGATTAGATATGGATTTATCAACAAAAATTAAAGTAGCTGCAGATTATATTTTAGAAAAATCAAAATACAAGCCAGAACTTGCATTAATATTAGGTTCAGGACTTGGAGCAATAGCTGACACAATCGAGGAAGCTGAGTATTATAATTATTCAGATATCCCTGGATTCCCAGTTTCAACAGTAGAGGGACATGCTGGTAGACTTGTTATCGGTAAATTAAAAGGAAAAGTTGTTGTAGCAATGCAAGGAAGATTCCATTACTATGAAGGATACACTATGCAAGAAGTTACATTCCCAGTAAGGGTTATGAAACTTTTAGGTTGTGAAAAACTTATAGTAACAAACGCTGCTGGAGCAGTAAATGCAAACTACACACCTGGAGATTTAATGATAATTACAGACCACATAAACTTATCAGGTGCTAATCCACTTATTGGAAGAAACTTAAGTGAATTTGGAACAAGATTCCCTGATATGTCAGATGCTTATGATAAATCATTAAGGGTAGAAGTAAAAAAAATAGCTTCAGAACTTGGTATGGAGCTTAGAGAGGGTGTTTATGCTATGTTCAGCGGTCCAACTTATGAAACACCAGCTGAAATTAAAATGGCAAGAACAATGGGAGCTGACGCTGTTGGTATGTCAACAGTTCCTGAAGTTATAATTGCTAAGCATAGTGGACTTCAAGTTGTTGGTATCTCATGCATGACAAACATGGCTGCTGGTATCTTAGATCAACCTCTAAACCATGAAGAAGTTATGGAAACATCTGAAAGAGTTAGAAAGAACTTCATTGCCTTAATGACAAGTATAATCGAAAATCTTTAAGATGAAATTATCACAGGACTATCCTCAATAGGATTAGTCCTGTTTTTTTATACACAAAACTTCAATAAATAAAAACTTGAAAGATAAAAAGGGGATAAACAATGGATAGATTTACAGGTGTTTTAGGTCTTATCGCTATCTTAGGAGTAGCTTTCCTATTTTCTGAGAACAAGAAAAAGATAAACTGGCGTTTAGTTATAACAGGTTTAATTCTTCAAATCTTATTTGCACTATTTGTTTTAAAAACATCGATTGGACAAGATATCTTCAATGGATTCAATGGCGTTATCATGAAATTGCTTAGCTTTGCTAGTGAAGGAACGAACTTCCTATTCGGACCATTAAGTGATGGTTCTGGTGCTATTCCTGCTGGGTCAGTATTTGTATTCAACGTATTACCAACAATGATATTCTTCTCATCACTTATGAGTATTTTATATCATTTAGGAGTAATGCAAATACTTATCAAAATAGTCTCAAAAGGTCTTGCTAAATTATTAAAAACTAGTGGTGCTGAAACATTAAGTGCCGTTGGAAACATATTCCTTGGTCAAACAGAAGCTCCTTTACTAATAAAGCCTTATATAGGAAAAATGACTAGATCAGAACTTCTAGCTATAATGGTTGGTGGAATGGCTACTGTTGCTGGTGGAGTTATGGCCGGCTACGTTGCAATGGGTGTAAATGCAGGTGATTTATTAGCAGGTTCAATAATGGCCGCACCTGCAGGATTATTACTTGCTAAAATGTTAATACCCGAAACAGAAGTACCTGAAACTAAAGATGGTACAGAGGTTAAATTAGAATCAACAAGTTCAAGTGTTATAGAGGCTGCTGCAAATGGAGCTTCAGAAGGTCTTGGAATGGCATTAAACGTTGCTGCAATGCTTCTAGCTTTCATAGCTTTAATAGCTTTAATCAATGCATTACTTGGATGGGTTGGTGGATTGTTTGGAATGGACTACTTAAGTCTTTACTGGATACTTGGAAAAGTATTTGCTCCAGTTGCTTGGCTTATGGGAGTTCCTGCTCAAGATATTACTACTGCTGGTAGTCTTCTTGGACAAAAAATTGCTATCAACGAATTCGTTGCTTACTCAGAGCTTGGAATTAATATAGCAAACCACACATTACAACCAAAAACAATAATGATATTAAGCTATGCTCTTTGTGGATTCGCTAACTTCACATCAATAGCTATTCAAATAGCTGGAATCGGTGGACTAGCTCCAGAAAGAAAAGGTACAATAGCTAAACTTGGATTTAAAGCATTGCTAGGTGGAGCTTTAGCTACATTTATGACTGCTACAATCGCTGGTATCTTATTCAGTGTATAATTAAAAATAAATGGACAACTCACTCGAGTTGTCCATTTTCTTTCTATTTAATTACTGTAAGTTCTTTATTATATTCATTTAATCTCTTACATCCATCTTTAGTAACCATAACTAAATCTTCTATTCTCACACCAATATCATTTTTAATATATATACCTGGTTCAATTGAGAATATCATTCCTTCTTCTAAAATATCTTCATTAACTGAACTTACATTTCCAAAATCATGAACTTCTATTCCTATGCAATGACCTGTTCTATGTGTAAAATATTCGCCATATCCTTTTTCAGTTATATAATCTCTTGCTGCATTATCCACATCACAGAATCTAACTCCTGGTTTTACTGTTTCTATTGCTCTTTTATTAGCTTCTAAAACTATATTGTATATCTGTGCATGTCTATCTGATACCTCTTTATAAAAATATGTTCTTGTCATATCAGAACAATAATTATTCTTTCTGCATCCCATATCAATAACTATACAATCACCAGATTTAACTTTATTATCTCCTGATGAACAGTGAGGATCAGCTGCATTAGCACCATAAGCTACTATTGATGGGAATGAATTACCCTGTGTTCCTTTTTGTGCATATTTTTCTGTAATTACTCTACAAATATCTACCTCTGTAGTATTATCATTAATACAATTAACAATTTCACCCATAACTTCATCATTAATTTTTGAAGCTTCAATCATAAGTTCTTTTTCAACATCATCTTTAACCATTCTAAGTTTATCTAATATAGGTGATGAATTCATAAATCCACTAGCACCCTTTAAATCCATTAATCTTATAAGAAAATGTGCTCTCCAGTCTTTATCTATCCCTAAAACTTGAGATTTATCAGTGAACTTACTTAACACCTCTACTCCATCTTCAACATCATCGTACCAAACAAGCTCTATATCACCACAGTTTTCCACTGGAAAAAGCTTATTCACTACAAATTTTTTATCGCCATTAACATTTATATATAACGCTAACATTCTTTCCCCTGCATGAATCATTTTACCAGTAAGATAAAATAACGCAGGTGTTGATGTAACAAGCATCTGTGAAAGATTCTCCCTCTTCATTACTTCTATAACTTTATCTATTCTTGAATTATTCATAAAATCATCCTTTCTACAAAAACTACTAACTATAATACTAATTATACAACACCTTTCATTTTTTTTAATAATTTCTATAGAAAATAAATGTTATAATAACAAGTAAGAAACAAATAATGGACAAGTTTCTTATTATATTTTAAATATAAAGGAGTTAAAATTTATGAGAATAGCTGTTATTTCAGATATACATGGTAATTTATACTCATTACTTAGAGTTCTTGAAGATATAGATTCACAAGATGTCGATGCAATAGTTTGTCTTGGTGATCTTGTAGGATATGGTCCCCATCCAAATGAAGTTATCGCAATGATTAGAAAAAGAAAAATTCTTTGTCTCAAAGGTAATTACGATGCTTCGGTTGTAGATAATGATTTTACATACATTAGAAGAACTAACACTAATGACTTTTCATTACCTTGGACTGTTGAAGAACTTAGAGCCTCAAATATATACTATTTAGCTAACCTTCCAACAGAACTAACAATGAATATCTGTGGTAGAAAAATAAGATTCGTTCATGGTAGCCCAAGAAAAATAAATGAATATCTAGATAAGAATAATCCAGATATTGAAACAATCATGAATGAAATTGATGAAGATATCTTAATATGTGCACATACTCATATCCCAATGATGGAGCAATTTGGCGAGAAATATCTTATTAATGATGGAAGTGTTGGAAAACCTAAAAATGGTTCACCCGAGGCTACATATGTCTTACTAGATTTATTCAACGAAGCAACTCCAAAAATCAAAGTAAGAAGTGTTGAATATGACTTCCAAAAAATCATGAAAGATATGCAAATGAAACAATTTCCTTCATCACTTATATCATCATATCAATCAGGAAGAGAATAAATTCTAAAGAGGTTATTAAAACATAACCTCTTTTTATTAAAAATTAAAGAACATTTATTATTGCATTTGTCTATAATGTATTGTAGAATTACAATATAATTTAAAAATCAAATTACTGTGAAAAGAAGAGTAAATCAAGGAATTTCTTTTTAGCGAGTGAGTTATGGTGCAAGTCTCACAAGAAAACCTTTTTCGAAGAACATCTTGGAGTTTCTAACCGAAAGATATATATCAAGTAGGCTTAGACGGAGTCAAACCGTTATAAATTGAGAGGCATATAATTGTGCTTTTAAAAAGAAGTTGGTTATGAAATTTCATAGCAATTTGGGTGGTACCGCGGAATCCTTTCGTCCCAGAATAGGATGTCGGGGTTTTTTTGTATTTAAAAATAAATTTTATATAAAGAGAGGATATGAATATGAACGATTCAGTTTTAGTAAAAAGTCTTTACAGAAACACAGCTGAATATGCTGGAAAACAAGTTGTTATCTCAGGTTGGATAAGAACACTAAGAGCTTCAAACGCTTTTGGATTTATAGAAGTTAATGATGGTTCTTTCTTTAAGAACGTACAAGTAGTTTTCGCTAGTGATAAATTAGCTAACTACGAAGAAATAGCAAAACTTCCAATAAGTTCATCAATCAAAGTTGTAGGTACTTTAATAGAAACACCTAACACAAAACAACCATTTGAAATACAAGCAAAAGAAATTGTAATTGAAGGTATGTCAGATTCAGACTACCCATTACAAAAGAAAAGACATACTCGTGAGTACTTAAGAACAATAGCTCACTTAAGACCAAGAAGCAACCTTTTCTCAGCTGTATTTAGAGTTAGAAGTGTAGCTGCTTACGCTATCCACAAGTTCTTCCAAGAACAAGGATTCGTATACACACATACACCAATATTAACAGGTTCAGACTGTGAAGGTGCAGGAGAAATGTTCCAAGTAACAACACTTGATTTAAAGAATGTTCCTACAACAGAAGAAGGTGCTATCGACTTTAAGAAAGACTTCTTCGGAAAAGAAACAAACCTTACAGTTTCAGGTCAATTAAATGCGGAAACATTTGCTTTAGCATTCAGAAATGTTTATACATTTGGACCAACATTCAGAGCTGAAAACTCAAACACAAAGAGACATGCAGCTGAATTCTGGATGATAGAACCTGAAATAGCTTTTGCTGATCTTCAAGATGATATGGAAGTTGCAGAAGCAATGCTTAAATATGTAATTAACTACTTAATGCAAGAATGTCCAGAAGAATTAGAATTCTGCAACAACTTCGTTGATAAAGGATTACTTGAAAGACTACAACACGTTGTTTCATCAGACTTTGGTAAAGTTACTTACACAGAAGCTGTTGAAATGTTACAAAACTCAGGAAAAGAATTTGAATACCCAGTTGAGTGGGGAATCGATCTTCAAACTGAGCATGAAAGATATCTTACAGAAGAAATCTTCAAAAAGCCAGTATTCGTTACTGACTACCCTAAAGATATCAAAGCTTTCTATATGAGATTAAATGAAGATGGAAAAACAGTTGCTGCAATGGACTGTTTAGTTCCTGGAATCGGAGAAATCATTGGTGGAAGCCAAAGAGAAGAAAGATACGAAGAACTTCTTAAGAGAATTAAAGACCTTGGTCTTAACGAAGAAGATTACTGGTGGTACTTAGAACTTAGAAAATACGGAGAAACTAAGCACGCTGGATTCGGACTTGGATTCGAGAGATTAATAATGTACGTAACAGGTGTTGATAACATCAGAGACGTAATACCATTCCCTAGAACAACAGGGCAATCTGACTTTTAATATGATAAAAGACATACCACTCGCGTGTTATGTCTTTTTTTAAACTTCTACTCTATTTTTTCCATTTCTTTTTGCTATATATAGTAATCTATCCGCTCTTTCTAAAGTTTTATATATTCTCTCATCAAATAAATGCTTAGTTAAACCACAACTTGCAGTTATTGTATTACCATACTCCCATTCTATACTTTCAATTGCCCTTAATATTCGTTTCATAATTTTTACTGTGCTTTCAAAATCCTCGAATTCAAAAACTAAAAGAAATTCTTCTCCACCATATCTACATACTGAAACTTTATCGCTCGATATCGCGTCTATAGTTTTAACTAATTTTTTTAAAACTACATCTCCAAATAAATGTCCATATGTATCATTAACTATCTTATAGTTATCAACATCAAGCATTGCAATAGAAAAGTCAACTTTTTTTCTATCTAACTTTTGCATATAAGCCATTGTATATCGTCTATTAAAAGCTTTAGTTAAAATATCTCTATTGAGCTGTGAATTTAATTTTTTTATATTTTTCTTCTTTTTATAATAACCACTTAAAATTACTCCCGCTAAAATTAGAACCCCTATAAATAAAAGTGTTAATAATTTTATATTTAATTGCGATTTTTTTATCTTTATTTCATTTAATATATTTTGCGGGTCATGATCATGCATGCTGATTATCATATTTGCATTGATCTTTTCTTCTGAACTTGATAGTTGTTGTTCTTGCATTATATATTTTTTATAATATTCAACAGAATTCTGATATTCTCCCATTTGATTATATAAGTTTCCAATATTATATAATATTTCTGCATTAACAATATCTAAACTACCATCATTTGTATATCTATAAGCTTCCAAATAACTACTAATTGCTTCCTTATTTTTTCCTAACTGCTCCTGAATACACCCATAGTAAAAATAATACTGAGCCGTAATTACATTTGAATCAATATTTTTTAACGCCTTCTGAATTATATCTAAATTTTTTTGTGCTAAATTCAATTGATTTTCTTTTATCTCTACTCTTGATAAATAAATTAAACCATATAAATAATTTTTTTCATTTTTCTCATCTTGCGAAATTTTTATTCCCATATTTGCATACTTTTTTGCTTGAGAATAATTTTCTTGATAATAATAATAATTTGACTTTACATAATCTAAACTAGCAGTTTCATTGACAGGATATTTTAATTCAAGTTCACTCCCTATCTTAAAATAAGATTCTCCATATGCTTCATCACCTAAAATATTACAAGTTGTCGCAACAAGATAATTTACACCTATCATATTTTTAAGATACATAGTGTTTCCTGTTTGTGTATACAATTGTGACAAATTATCCAAAAGATTCAATGAATATTGAATAACAACAGTATATTTTTTATATTCTATACTTATTGTTAAAATATTAACCATAACATTATTAGCTTCTTCAAGATTGTCACATTCCATTAATTCATTAACTGCATTCCCTAAATACTTTAATGCATTATCAATTTGTTTTTCTTTATAATAATACTCTCCAATTTCAATGTTTAACTTTACTTTCTTATTAACAGTTAAGTCTGACTGTGTACTATTTACCTCTTCAATTAAACTATGTATTGAAGGTTTTGTTACAGTCTGTGCTAAAGCTATATTTTTATTCAAACATAAAAATATAAAAGTTATTATAATAAAGAGAAGAATAAACTTATTAATAACTTTCATTCCTTAACTCCCTTTATAAAATAAATTTACTTAAACATTATAGCAAAATTTTAAATTTTTCGCTCTTTTTTTAAATCATTTACATCTTCTGCTAATTTTTTTGCAAAAAAACTTGCATTTAAATATATTCTTTCTTATTTAAATTCATTAAATTCCCTAAATGAGTACTCATGATGACTCATATCTGCATTAAGTAATATTTCGTACTCATCACTATTAAAATCTATTTCCGTAAGACTTGTTTGCTTAACAAAAGGCTCATGCCACAAAGTATCAATCTCTCTCTTTTCTAACATACACATAAAACTTTTTATTGTTATTGTATGTGTAACTACTAAAATTCTTTTACCTTCATTCTTTTTTACAATCTCAGATATAGCATTAAAACTTCTATCTAACATCTCTTTATAACTTTCTCCACCTTTTGTTGGAACATACATTGATGGAACATTCCAAAAATTATAGTGATTGTCCATGCATAAACTTTTTATTTCCTCTTGATTCTTACCTTCCCAAACTCCAACATTAATCTCTCTAAGCCCATCATCAGTTATAATTTTTAAATTTCTATTAGCTCTCAAAATCTCAGCTGTTTGATAAGCTCTACCTGTTGGACTTGAATATATAATATCAATCTGCAAATCTCTAATTCTTCTTTCAAGCCACTTTGCTTGTTTTACTCCAAGATCTGTTAAATCTGAATTAGCCCATCCTTGAAATCTACCTTCTGTATTCCAAATTGTCTCCCCATGCCTTGTTAAATATAATTTTGTTCTCATAAAAACTCCCCCTATTCTATTCCGTTAGTGTAAACTTTGTTACACTATTTCTTTTCTTAAATCATTTATTTTCGGGGTTTACGAAACTTTTTTGCATAAAAAAATAACGACCCCCTATTTTCATGTTAAAATTGAATCACCACAACACAAATCTAACCATGAAAGGATATCGTTATTATGGATTCAATTATAACTTATTTACTTACATATAATCAATATTTGATTAAAATTATTTATCAACTTCTTTTATTTATTGCTCAGCATATTCCTTTAGGTCAACTTGCATTTGATGATTCAAATAGTCCTGAATATCAAAAATTCAAAGTTGATAAACTACCTACCATTTTAAAATTTGAAGTCGTTGATTATAAGCTACTTTTAGCCTATTATGAACATAAGTATGGTAAAAAGCTTAAAGTGGTTCAACGCCGAAATGGTAAAACTATTTCAAATAAATTAAAATGTCCTAAATGCGGAGCAAGTCATGAGTGGCTCTACGACAACAACGGAAATAATGGTCAATTTCAATGTAAAGTTTGTGGTCTTACATTTAAAGAAACTAATTATGCAACTAAACCAATAGTATTTAAATGTCCTTATTGTGGTACTACTCTTGCTACTCAAAAAGATCGTAAGCACTTTAATATTCACAAATGTAGAAATCTCAAATGTTCTTATTACCTTAGGAATTTCAAAAAGCTTCCTAAAAATATAAGTCATGAAGAAAAATCTAAATATAAACTTCACTATATTTATCGTGAGTTTAAAATAAATTTCTTCAAAATGAATTTACATGAAATTTCTGAGCATGCCACCGGTTTTTCGTTTAAAAAGTTTAATCCGCACATAATGGGTCTTTGCTTGACTTATCATGTCAATCTTAAGCTTTCAACAAGACAAACTTCACATGCATTAGAAGAAATACATGGTATTAAAATTTCTCATACCATGATTGCTAAATACGCTTTAACAGCAGCAGCTATAATTAAACCATTTGTTGATTCTTTCAATTACAATCCATCTAAACGTATTGCTGCCGATGAAACTTATATTAAAGTAAAAGGTGTCAGACACTACGTTTGGATTATCATGGATGCTTGTAAAAAATCAATATTAGGTTATCAGGTATCAGATACTCGAGCAGTTGGCCCTTGTATTCTAGCAATGCGTATGGCATTTGAAAAATTCAAAGTCTTTCCTCAATCTGAATTACAGTTTGTAGCCGATGGTTATAGTGCCTATCCTTTAGCAAAACAACAATTTGAAATTGAGGAAAATAAGGATTTTACTCTGACTCAAGTTATTGGACTTTGCAATAACGATCCTGTATCTACGGAATTTCGTTGGATAAAACAAGTTATAGAACGATTAAACCGTACTTTCAAAGCCTCATATAGAGCTACATGTGGCTATGGAAGTGATAACGGTGCTCTATATGGATTTTCACTATGGGTTGCTTATTATAATTTTTTAAGACCTCATCCATATAATTATTGGCGACCTCTAAATCATTTAAAAGAATTAGATGGTGCTGATAATATGCCAGCTAAATGGCAAATTTTAATTAGCTTAGGACAACAAACTATTCTTCATATACAAAATTCAGAAGCTTCATAATTTGCATCAATTTAATATTTCCAAAATTAACCTTCGTTTATACGAGGGTTCTTTGTCGTGCTTTTGATTCATTAAAATTTGTTGATTTTTAGTTTGATAATTGTAAATTTCAAAAATCTATTTTTTCATATGAAACTTTACACTATC
>JBOGAY010000092.1:0-3231 GCA_051655925.1 Sarcina sp.
TTTGGATAACTGGTGGGCTTCATCTTGATGGGTTATCTGATAGTTTTGATGGTCTTTTTAGCGGGAGAAGTAAAGAGCGTATTTTGGAAATAATGAAAGATAGTAGAATTGGTGTATTTGGTGTAATTTCTTTAATTACTATAATATTAGGTTACACTATTTTTCTTGGAGAAGTTAATATAATAAGTTTATTTGTTATGCCTATTGTGGGAAGGAGTAGCTTATATATAGCAAGCAGAATTTCAAGGTATGGAAGATTGCAAGGGATGGGAAAAATTTTTATTGAAAGTGGAAGCACAAAAGCTTGCAGAAGTATTTTTATTATAGTAAATCTTATTTGTATAATAATAGGAGTAATTTTTAAAGTATATTCAATTATTGTAAGTATGATTATTTCATATATTCTAGTTTTTGAAATAGTAAAATTTGTGGAAAAGAAAATAGATGGAATAACAGGCGATACTTTAGGGATGATAGTGGAAATAACACAAATAACTTTCCTTGTTTTATCATATATATTAATAAAGGTTTAAAGGTGGTATCTTGATGAAAATAATTTTTGTAAGACACACACAAAGTGAAGGGAATTATAAGCGAATATATGCAGGAAGAATAGATTATGATTTAACAGAGCTTGGAGAAGTACAGGCTATTGAAATAAGCAATTCTGTAGAAATACTATATGATACTAAAGAATTTTCAAAAGATACTAAAATTTATACAAGTCCATTAACAAGATGTAAAAAACTTGCTGAAAAAATAGCAAAAAATAAAGGATTTGAGATAGTGGATGTCGAAAGTTTAATAGAATACAATTTTGGTGTTTTTGAAGGGAAATCCACAGATGAAATAAAAGATAAAATAGAATATAAAAAATGGTCAGATGACTACATTAATTACAAAATTCCAAAAGGTGAAAGTTTAATAGAATGCAATGAAAGAATTATAAATTTTTTAGATGAAATTTGTAAAAAAGATGAGGATGCAATAGTAATTACTCATGAAGGCGTTATAAAACTTTCAATACTACATTTGCTCAAATTACCAATAGATAATTTTTGGAATTTTTATAGTGGGAATGGTGCGATAGTAGATATAGAATATAATCAAGGATTTGCATATCTAAAAAACTTAGTAAATGGTTATAAGCTAGTAAAATAAATTATAATATTAATTAAGGGGACAAAATGAATAGCATTAAAATAAAAAACAAGACTAAGATATTAGTGATAAGTGGAATGTTAATTGCGCTAAGCAGTATTTTGGCAAATTTTAAGATTTTTGGAAGTGTAGCATTTGATTCTATGCCAGCATTTTTAGCTGGAATAATTATCAATCCTGTGATAGGTGGAGTAGTTGGATTACTTGGACATTTATTTACTGGGTTAACATCAAGTTTTCCTTTGACAGTACCGATACATTTAATAATAGCTTTAGAAATGATGATTACAGTATACATTTTTTCTAAAGTTTATAAAATAAATAAATTTTTAGGTATAGGTGTTGCTATATTGCTTAATGGTCCTATTTCTGTTTTTATAACAGGAATATTTCATAGTATATTTGTAGGGGGAATACCTGTAAAAGTCTTTTTTAATACAATGGTTTTACCACTTACAATAGCTGGGTTAGTTAATATAGTAATAGCTTGTATAATAGAAAGGAGCGTTAAAAATGTTAATATCTAAATTTCGTGATTTAGTCCTAATGGAAGTTTCAGAGGGGAAAGTTCTTACAATTGCATGTGATAGTTGTGGTGGAATAGGTAGCAGTAACAGTGATATTGTAAAAGTAGATGAGGAGATAGTTGGATATTTAACAACTAGAGTTTGCATGTTTGAAACTCTAAGTTATAGAGCGCTTCCAAAGGTTATAGTTAATAATCTTTGTGTAGAAATGGATGGTAGAGGAGAAAAAATTCTAAAAGGTATTAAAAAAGCCATGGATGAGTTTAATGGTTTAAACTTTGAAAGAAAACTGACAGAAGATAATTTAACTGGTAGTACAGAAGATAATATAGAAGTAATGCAAACTGCTTTTGGAGTAACTGTCATAGGTGAAGAGGGGCAGGATGAAAGGTTATGGGAAATTGATAAAGGTGATAAATTAATAGCTGTTGGAAATCCTTTAGTTGGTGAAGAAGTAGTAAAAGCAATTAAAGAAGAAAGTGAAGAGATAGTTTCTATGAAATCTTTAAAAGTAATTTTAGATTACTCAAAAGACGTAATACCTGTAGGATCAAAAGGAATTAACTATGAAGTTGCGGTATTAGAAGAAACTAATGGAATTGGAATCAAAAGATTTGAAAATGTGAAAATTGATTGTGAAAAATCAGCAGGTCCTAGTACTGTAGTTTTAGCAATAGTATCAGAAGATATGATTCCTAAAATTAGAAAAAGAATAGATGAAGAAATATTCGAAATTGGACAAGTTTCAATTTTAAAATAAATAAAAATGACTTAGTTATATTGTTAACTGAGTCATTTTTTTAAAATTTAATATACTATTATAATTTTTAAAAACAATTTTTTAAAAAAAAGCTTTATTTATACCACAAAAAGGAATATTTAATAGCAAGCCTTGTAAAAAAAATGAATTTGTTAGATAATTTAATAAGTGGTGTATATAAATAAAAAGAAAAATGGGTGTATGAATATGGAAATGAATTTTAGCTTAACAATGTCACAAGAACAAAAGCTTGTAATGACTCAACAAATGCAACAATCAATAAAGCTTTTACAAATGTCGACTTGTGATTTAAGGGAATATATAGAAAAAGAATATGCAGAAAATCCTGTCTTAGAAGCAAGTTTTCATGATATGGAGATGCCAGAAAATAAAGAACAAGATAGAATAGATTATAAAGAATTTATAAAGTATTTAGAATTTGATAATTATGGGTCTCAAAGTTATGCAGACTATAGTAGTGATGATGAAAAAGCATCACCATTTAATTTTATATCAAATGAAAAATCTTTAAAGGATTATTTAAAAGAACAAATTAGTGATTTAAATCTTATAGATAAAGAAAGAGTTTTAACTGAATATATGATAGAAAGTTTAAATGAAAAAGGTTATTTAGATATAACTTTAGAAGAAATTGCTAATGAATTATATGAAGATATAGATGAAGTTGAACTTGCATTGATGATTGTTCAAGGATTAGAACCTATAGGTATAGGAGCAAGGAGCTTAAAAGAGTGTCTTACAATACAATTAAGAAAGAAAAAG
>JBOGAY010000093.1:0-7952 GCA_051655925.1 Sarcina sp.
ATTAAATAATTATTTAATATTTTACATAGAATAACTTTGGACAAACTTTTTAAGGAAGTGATTTTATGTATAAAGATATTGAAGCTAAAGCATTTAAACCTAACGAAATTAAAGGACTTACTGAAAAACAAGTTGAAGAACATTTAAAACTATATAAAGGATATGTTGCTAAAGTAAATGATATTTCTAAAGCAAGCAAGGATTCTGAAGCATATTCTGGCTCAAATCCAACTTTCTCTGCTATGAGATGTTTAAAAGTTGCAGAAACTTTTGCTTTAAATGGAGTTGTTCTTCATGAACTTTATTTTGAAAATATATCATGCTCTAATGATTGTAAATCTAACCCTGATAGTAAAATGGCTAAACTGATTGATGAGCAATATTGTGGTCAAAAATATTTTATGGATTATCTAAAACAAGTTGCTCTTTCTGTTAGAGGTTGGGCTGTTGTTGCTATAGATAAATTAACAAAAAGACTTAGAATCATTGGAATTGATGCACATGATGTTGGTTCATTATGGTGTGCTGTTCCTCTTTTAGTAATTGATGTTTATGAGCATGCATATTTCATGGATTTTGGAACTGATAGAGGAAAGTATCTTGATACAGTTTTTGAAAGCATTAACTGGTCTGTTGTTGAGGAAAGAGTTATTAATGCATCTAAAACCTTCGATGCACTTTCATAAATTTAAACATATATTAAGGGTAGTTGTATTTATAACTACTCTTTTTTAAATTTTTGATATAAAATTAACTTAACATAATAATTTAATTTTTAGGAGAAAAGTATGAAAAAATTTAGTGTTTTTGATATAATCGGTCCTGTTATGATTGGCCCTTCAAGTTCACATACTGCTGGGGCTGCTAGACTTGGAAAAGTAGCTAGAACTATTTGTGGTGATGATGTTATAAAAGTTACATTCTTACTTCACGGTTCATTTGCTAAAACTTATCAAGGTCATGGAACTGATAAAGCTTTGGTTGCTGGTATGCTTGGAATGGAGCCTGCTGATAAAAGACTTAGAACTTCAATGGAACTTGCTAGAGAAGTTGGACTAGCCTTTAAATTTGTACCAACTGATTTAGGTGAAGGTCATCATCCTAATACTGTTAAGTTTCTTATGGAAACTAAAAATGGGACTAAATGTGAAGTCATGGGTTCATCAATAGGTGGAGGAAATATTGTTATAAATGAAGTTAATGGTGAAGCTGTTGATTTCACTGGGCAATACCCTACTTTAATTGTTCCTCATAAAGATGTTCCTGGTTCAATCTCTGCTATCACAGCTATTTTGTATAAGCAAAATATAAATATAGCTTCTCTTAGAGTTTTCAGAACTGAAAAGGGTAAGTCAGCTACTATGATATTTGAGGTGGATAATAATATTCCAAATGAAATGCTTGAAGAAATTAAAGCTATTGAAGCTGTTGATAATATTATTATGATCAGACCTGACAACAAGGAGGTGTAACAAATGTTTGCTAGAAATGGTGAAGAACTTTTAAATATATGTACAGAAAAAAATTGGTCACTTGCTGATTATGCAATAAATTATGAAGTTGAAAATAGCACGCTTTCTCGTGAAGATGTAATCCATAATATGCATAAAATTCTTGAAACAATGAAAGATGGTGCTAATGAAGGCCAAGAAAAAAAAGTTTATTCTGTAAGTGGTCTTATTGGTGGAGACGCTTATAAAATAAAAAAATACTTAGAAAAAGGCAATACTCTTTGCGGAAATACTATAGTTTCTGCTATTGGTAGGGCTATCTCTTCATCTGAAGTCAATGCCGCTATGGGAAGAATTGTTGCTTGCCCAACAGCTGGTTCTTGTGGAATTTTACCTGCCGTAATTTTAACTGTAGGTGAAAGATTTAATTTATCTGATGATGAAATGGTCACAGGGCTTTTTGCTTCTTCTGCAGTTGGCCTTATAATTGCTCAAAATGCTACCTTATCTGGAGCTGAAGGAGGATGCCAAGCTGAATGTGGTTCTGCTGCCGCTATGGCTAGTGCAGCTACTGTAGAAATGATGGGTGGTTCTGTTGATATGGCTCTTAATGCAAGTGCTATAGTTATCAAAAATATCTTAGGACTTGTTTGTGACCCAGTTGCAGGGCTTGTTGAAGTTCCTTGTGCAAAAAGAAATTTTGCTGGTGCAGTTAGTGCACTTAGTACAGCTGATTTAGTTATGGCTGGAGTTTCAAGCAAAATTCCTTTTGATGATACTGTTGAGGCTATGTATCGAGTTGGTAAGTCCTTACCTTCAACTCTTAGAGAAACTGCCCAAGGTGGACTAGCTACTACTAAAACAGGACTTGAACTTAATAAACAAATCTTTGGAGATAATTAATTAAAGACATCAAAACTTTTAATAGTTTTGATGCCTTTTCATTTTATAAAAACAAAAGACTGGCTCATTCACTTCCAGTCTTTTAAAATGTATTGTTATTATTTATAGGAGTTTTTTGTTTATAATGTACTGTTTGCTTGTATTTCGATTTGTAATGATATTTTCTTAATTGAAATCTGTTATCATTAACTTAAGATTAGTATAGCACTTATTGAGAATGAATGTCAACTACTTCTTTTGCATTTCTTTAGATTTTTTTTCACAAGCTTCCATTGCCTCTATAATAGCTTTTCTAAATCCTTTATTTTCTAAAGTAGAAACTGCCTCTATTGTTGTCCCACCTGGTGAACAAACCTTATCTTTAAGCACGGCTGGATGCTCTCCTGTTTCAAGAACCATTTTTGCACTTCCAAGTAAACTTTGTGCTGCAAGTACATATGATTTATTCGCAGGAATTCCTGCTTTTATTCCAGCTGTTCCCATAGCTTCTATAAACATATAAGCATAAGCTGGTGATGAACCACAAAGCGCTATAAATGCATGAAAGTATTTTTCTTCAAGAACTTCACTTTTTCCAAAACTATTAAATATATTTTGAACTATTTCTAACTCTTTTTCTAGAACATTTCTATTTGGACAAACTGCTGTCATACCTTCTCCAACTAATGCCGGTGTATTTGGCATTGTTCTTATTACTTTTAATTTAGCTGATGGTTTTTCAAACATTTTTTCTATATCATCAATGCTAACTCCTGCTGCAATACTAACAATTATAGTTTCCTCTTTAACATAATCCTTAATTTCCTTTATAACCTCTGAGAAAAAGTGTGGTTTTACTGCAAGAATTAAAATATCTGAGTTTTTTGCTACTTCTATATTATCAGTTACATTAACACCAAACTTTTCTGATAAGTTTTTTTTGCTATTTTCTGATTTTGCACTACAAAAAATATCTTCTTTTACATAAACACCTGATTTTAAAATTCCTTCAAGCATTGCACATCCCATATTTCCACAACCTACAAATCCCATTTTTTTATTCATTAAAATCACTCCTTCTATTCTAGAAAAGCATACAGAATTTTTCCTGTATGCCTTTTCCTAATCTATATCTGATAAATCTAGGTTACCAAATCTACTGTATTGTCCAAGCCACGCAAGTTTAACAGTCCCAACTGGGCCGTTTCTCTGCTTGGCAACTATACATTCACCTATATTTTTCTCATCAGTTTCTTTATTATAATATTCATCTCTATATAAGAACATAACAAGGTCAGCATCCTGCTCTATTGACCCAGATTCTCTAAGGTCAGATAGCATAGGTCTATGGTCTGCTCTTTGCTCTGGTGCACGAGATAACTGTGATAAAGCTATAACAGGACATTTCATCTCTTTTGCAATAGCTTTAATGTTTCTTGAAATCTCAGAAACCTCTTGTTGTCTACTTTCTTCTCCACTACCACTCATAAGTTGTAAGTAGTCTATAAGAATCATATCTATTCCATGCTCTGCTTTAAGCTTTCTACATTTTGACCTCATCTCCATTATAGAAACCCCAGCTGTATCATCTATATAAATTTTAGCTGATGATAATGGACCTGCCGCTCTAGCAATATTTTCCCAGTCCTTATCCTCAAGTTGTCCAGTTCTAAGACTAAGCATATCTACACTAGCCTGTGAACATAAAAGTTTATATGCAAGTTGCTCTTTTGACATCTCTAAAGAGAATATAACAACACTTTTTCCCTCTTTAAGTGCTGCATGTTCTGCTATGTTAAGTGCAAAAGTAGTTTTACCCATAGAAGGTCTTGCTGCAATTAGAACCATATCTCCTGATTGGAATCCTGAAGTTTTATCATCAAGGTCTTTAAATCCTGAAGCAACTCCTGTTGTTTCTCCTTTATTTTTATAAAGTCTTTCAATCTCTTCAAATCCTCTTTCAAGAACATCACTAATTGATTCAAAATCTCCTGAATTTTTAGTTTCTGATATATCAAATATTTTTTTCTCTGCTGAATCAACAACTTTCATAACATCACTTTGTTCATTATAACAGCTTGATATTATATCTGTTGAAGCTTTTATTAATCTTCTTAAAGTAGCTTTATCTGCAACTATTTTAATATAGTCGCCTATGTTCTCTGTACTAAGAACACCAGCCTCCATTTCTGCTATATAAGTAATTCCACCTGCTTTTTCAAGCATATCATTTGATTTAAGATATTCTATTAAAGTAACCTGATCGACAGCATCATCTTTTTGAAACATCTCAACTATACTCTTAAAAACAATTTTATGTGATTCCCTATAAAAATCGTCAGCTGATAAGGCTTCTGCACTTTTAGCTATAGCATTTCTTTCAACCATCATGGCTCCAAGAACTGCTTGTTCTGCTTCAATACTTTGGGGCAAGCTTTTCATTACCGGTGCATCCATTATCTTATCCTCCTAATCTCTAACTAGTCTCTTTATCCCATTTTATTTTATTAATCAAGTACTTTTACTTGTAATTCTCTATGTACTTAGCACGACCTATGGTCTACTATCCTAAAATAATATATTTATTTTTAGTCAATCTTCTATATTATATCATTTATTATGTTTTTTAATCAAAGAAACCCTTTATAAAATTATTGTTAAAATTTCTAATATATAAAAATAAGGGCTATGTTATAAAACATAACCCTTATTTATCTATCCTATGAAAATGCAATTTCCATTAACTCTTCTATATTATTGATAGCCTTAACTTCAATATCTAAAAGCCCTTGTGGAATTTCTTTTTCATTATCTATTGGAACAGTTACAAGTCTTATACCTTTTCTTCTTGCCCCATATATTTTTTCAAAGATTCCTCCAACAGGTTTAATATGACCTCTTAATGAGATTTCCCCTGTTATTGCAAGATCTTGTCTTATTGGCTTATCAAGAAGTGAACTTATGATACAAAGTGTAATTGCAGCCCCTGCTGAAGGTCCATCAATTTTTCCTCCACCAACTACATTGACATGTATATCATAGTCTTTGATATCTTTATCAGTAACTTTTCTAATAACTGAAGCAGCATTAAATACTGAATCTTTAGCCATTGAACCAGCAGTATCGTTGAATCTTATAGTTCCAGCGCCTGGTTTTTTAGCTTTAAATGTTACAGCTTCTATTTCAATAGTTGACCCAAGGAATCCTGAAACTCCAAGTCCACAAACCTTTCCTACTTCTTTATCATCAAGCTGCTCAAATTTTTCATAAGGAACAAATCTACCTATGCTTAAGACCTCATTAACATCTTTTAGCATAATTTTAACTCTTTTAGGTTCTTTGCTCTTACTTCTTAAAAGTGCTTGCCCGTATGAATCTGCAAGAATGTTAACAGCTTTTCTTCCTTCGATTGTGTAGTTTGCAATTACTTTATCTACACCATCTTCAAGAGTAGCTCCAAGTTTTTTAGCTGCATTTCTTATAATTTTTTCAATATCCGGTGTACTAAGTGGTTCAAAATAAACTTCTGTACATCTTGATCTTACAGCTGGATTTATCTCTCCTGGACTTCTTGTTGTAGCTCCAATCATAACAAAATCAGCTGGTGCACCTTTCTCAAATAAATATTTAATATATCCTGGTACATTTTTATCATCTGGATCATAGTAAGATGAAGTAAATTCAACTCTCTTATCCTCTAAAACTTTTAATAATTTATTTTGTAAGAATGAATCAAGTTCTCCAATCTCATCAATAAATAAGATACCACCATGAGCTTCTGTAACAAGTCCTGTCTTTGGCTCTGGGACTCCTATTTCTGCAAGATCTCTTTTACTACCTTGATATATTGGATCGTGAACTGAACCTAAAAGCGGATTAGATATTTCTCTTGGATCCCATCTTAAAGTAGTTCCATCAACTTCTACAAACTTTGAATTTTCATCAAATGCTGAATTTTTAATTTTCTTAGCAGCTTCTAATGCAATTCTAGCAGCTGTTGTTTTACCAACTCCTGGTGGTCCATAAATAATAATGTGTTGTGGGTATGGTGATACAAGCTTTGATATTAATGATTTAATAGCTCTTTCTTGCCCTACAATATCTTTAAAGTCCTGTGGTCTAAGAAGTGACATTATATTCTTGCTAGGGATTCTATTATCTAACTCCTCTAAATGCTTAAGTTTATTTAAAGTTCCAGCATTTTCTGGTCCTTTTTTCTTTCTTATTATTTCAAGTCTCATGTCATCCATGTACTTTTCTTGTTTTTCTTGAAGTGCCTTCTCAAGTTCACTATTTATTTTTTTCTTTAAATATCTCTTAGCAAGCTCTCCTGACATGTTATTACATATCTCTTCTAAAACTTCCTCATAATTAGTTTCATTAGGAATTGTTTGATTGCATTGCCCTTCTGAAACTATCATATTTAAAGCATATAATTTTTCATATAGATTTTCTGAATCCATATACTTTTGTAACTTAAATCTAACTACTCTTGCTCTCATTGCACCATCATCTAACATTTTTGATGCAACTTCATTAAGTACTTCTATTTGACTCTCTAAACTTAATCCGTCTGCCATTAAATAATTAATGACTTTATTTTCGTCTACTGATTTCAAATTTTAATCCCCCTTTTATGCAGGAACAACCATTACTTTCATTTTTGTTGTTATTTCTGGATATACTTTAATTTCAATTGTGTATGTTCCAAGAATTTTGATTGTTTCCATAACTATTTTCTTTTTGTCTATTTTAACATTGTATTGTTTCTCTATAAGCCCAGCAACATCTTTATTTGTGATAGCCCCAAATAATCTTCCGCCTTCTCCAGCTTTTCCTTCAACCTTTACAACTTTATCTTTTAATTCTTCAGCAAGCTTTTGAGCTGCTTCTATTTCAGCAAGCTTTGCCTTTCTTTCAATTGTCTTTTTAGCATTTAAAATGTGTAAATTGTTATCTGTTGCTTGCTCAGCAAGTTTTCTAGGGAATAAGTAATTTCTTGCATATCCATCTGATGCCTCTATTACATCACCTTTTTTTCCTAAACTTTTTACATCTTTTAATAAAATAACTTTCATTATTCATCAACCTCCCTATTTTTTAAATACTCATTAAGAGCTTTTTTAAGTCTATTTTTTGCTTCATTCATTGTAATATCAGTAAATTGTGTTCCAGCCATAGTTCTATGTCCACCACCATTTAAAGCTTCCATAACGACCTGTACATTTATTCCACCTAGTGATCTTGCACTAAGATAGATTTTATTTTTAACTTTTACAAATACAAATGCACATTCAATTCCTACTATGTTTATGAGTTCATCTGCTCCTTGAGCTGCAAAAACAACTTGGTTCTGATTATCTGGACAAGTAGATATTGCTATGCCTTCAATTACCTCAGCAGATCTAATAACTTCAAATTTTGCTATATAACTCTCTAAGTCATTATTAAAAATTTTCTTAACAGAAGTTGTATCTGCTCCCATTTTTCTAAGGAACGCTGCTGCCTCAAAAGTTCTAACACCTGTTTTGAAGGTAAAGTTTTTAGTATCCATAAATATTCCTGCTAGCAGTCCTTCAGCTTCAGTGATGCTAATTTCAGGTCTTTCTAACATATATT
>JBOGAY010000094.1:0-3274 GCA_051655925.1 Sarcina sp.
CATCCATTAAGAAGATTCTTAAATGATGGATTAGAAGTAAACTTAAGTACAGATAATAGAACAGTTTCAAATATAGATTTAACAACTGAGTGTAAAAACTTAAATGAAGCTGATGAAATGGCTTATGCAGACTACAAAAGAATGTACCTTAACAGTGTTAGAGGTTCATTCTGTGATGATACAACAAAAGCTTGGCTTGAAGAGTTGATATATTAATTTTATAGAATATGAAAGATTCCATAGGCAATACTATGGGGTCTTTTTTTATAAATAGATTGAAGATAAAAGTGTACAAATTTATTAAGAATATCTATTTATATACTTTACATCCTTTTTTTGGTTAAAATTAAGTTGAGAGTTTTTAAGGGGGTGTTTGTAATAAATAATTATTTATATTATTTATCTATTTTAGTGTTTTTAGTTTACATAATAACTAATATTGTTTTAGTTATGAAAGGAAAAAAGCTTAATAAATCTAGAGAATTTGTAAAGCTTATGTTCCTTGTATATTTCTTTGGTGTACTTTCTTATACAATGAGAGTAATGTTTTACTCTTCAGAGTTTAAAGAAAGAATTAATTTAGGTGCAATAAATTATATTCCGTTAGTTGAAACTATAAAAATGTTTCAAGGTTCTAAGGGGACTGCATTGTATCAGGTAATGGGAAATCTTATAATGTTTGTTCCACTTGGGATGTTTGTTGCTGTTTTATATAAAAAAAGTAATAGTATTTTAAAAGTAGCAGGAATATCATTAATATGTACTTTAATAATTGAAGTAAGTCAATTCTTTGGGGGAAGAGGAATTGATATAGATGATGTTATTATAAATACTTTAGGTGGAATTTTAGGATATTTAATTTACAAGGTATTAGAAAAACCTGTTAAAAAGATAAAAATATTTAAAACTATATTAAACGATAGTTCAAGTAATAAACTAGCTCTTAAAGGTATTTTAGTTGTTGCTATACCGGTAATTTTAGTACTTCATGGAATAAATAGGTTTGCTGATTATATGATTATTAAAAATGATTCTGTTGATATAGCTACTGTCGCATCAGTGATAGAAGAAGAGGGGAATAAAGTTATATCTAAAGAAGAGGAAGAAGGGGGAGTAACATATCTTTATACAGATAAAAAGGGTGGATATTATCAAAGACGTTATAATGAGGATAGTGGAAATTATTTTCCCTCAACTACAGTAAAGATAAATGATGATCCAGAGTATACTACTTATTTATATGATGATGGAAAAAGCTTTTTAGTATCGGATGGATGGAGTAATAATATTGACGAAACTATAGATAATGCATGGATGTATATTAAAGCACCAATAGGAAGTAATGTTATTTTATATAAAGGTGATAAAGAAGTTAAAGTTAAAATAGAGAAAGAACTAGCTTATGAGGATATTGATTTGCAAGTGTTGAAAGTTAAGAATCTTGGTGAGATAGAGGTTAGAATAGAGAAATAATTAAAAGCTTGTACAAAGGTTGGTTCTTACTCAAGTATGGGTATAAAAAATAAGTATACAACAAAAGGGCATTTTAGGATGCCCTTTTCTAATGTATTCAGTATTCTATTTCACCAAAGATGAGAAAGAACCCAAAGGTTTGTGCAAGCTTTTTTATATAAATAGCTACTTTTTAAATGTTATTTTTTGTGTGAAAATATTATTTTCAGCTTGAGTATCAAGTGCTATTTTATTTTCTTCAGTTAATATGCTTTGTACAATATAAAGCCCAAGCCCTCTGTTTTCACCTTTTGTGGAGTAACCTTTTTTAAAGATTTTTTGAAGGTTAATTTTTTGATTTTCTATACTATTTCTAATTATTAAAGAAATGAAATTTTCTTCTGTTATTATTGCGAATTCAAATCTTTTTTCCTGTGTCTCTTCTGCTGCTTCAATAGCATTATCAATTAGTATTCCAAGAATTTTACATAGGTTAAGTTTGTCTATATCTGAAAAATTAATCTCTTGTGTTATATCTACAAATACATCAATTCCTTTTTCTTGTGCTTGAATAAGTTTAACAGCTACAAGACCTTTTATATCCTCATCTTTTATATTTTTTAGAAGTCCTATTTTATGATTATTATTGTGCATTTGAGATGATAAGGGAACTATATTTTCAGAGAAATATTTCTTAAGTTCATCTATGTTTTCTTCCTCTATATAGTAAGAAAGTGTGGAAAGAATATTCATATAATCATGTTTGAAAACTCTCATATCATCGTATATTTTTTCAAGGTTATCAGTGTACATTTTTAAGTCATCTAATGCTTTTTGGTTAGATTGTGATTGACTTTCTGAAAGTATATATTTTATGAGTATAAGAATTAAAATAATGAAAGTAGTTAAAAGTATTATAAGTTCAAAGAAGAAATTATTGGTTAAATCTTTAGATTCATAAATTTCTAAAATAAAAAATACAATACTACCTAGTATGAATAAGTAGACTAGACCTATATTGTTTAATTGTTTTTGTGAATAAGTTTTTGATTTTAATGTTATGAACCCGTACATAGATAATAAGATAAATAAAGCGATTAATAATAAAATCATGGAAAATCTCCTTTAAATGATGTATTATGTATAATAAATATTATTCCATTTTATGTAATTAAATAAAAGTATAGGGAGGTTAGAATTTTGTTAAATATTTATATATGTGAGGATGATAAAGTGCAGCTAAACAGGATTCAAAAAATAGTTGAGGATTTTATTTTAATTGAAGATTTAGACTTTAAATTAGCACTTGCTACAGATAATCCTTATAAAGTGTTAAATGAAATTACTAATGTTGATAATAGCGGAATTTACTTTTTAGATATAGAGTTAAAAAGTGATGTTAATGGAATAGAACTTGCTAAAAAAATTAGAGAGATAGATCCAAGAGGGTATATTATTTTTATAACAACTCATGGTGAAATGAGCTATCTTACTTTTACATATAAGGTTGAAGCAATGGATTTTATAGTTAAAGATATTTGTGATGATTTACCTGATAGAGTGAGAAGTTGTATTGTGGATGCTTGTAATAAACATTCATCTACTAGTAAGGATAGAAAAATGCTTAATATAGAAGTTGATAATAAAATAATTTCTATTGAACAAGATAAAATAATATTTTTTGAAACATCTGAGAAAGTCCATAAGTTAAAACTTTATACAAGCAGTAGAGTGATAGAGTTTTATGGACAAATGAGAGATATAGAAGAAAAAGTTGATGATAATTTTATTAGAATTCATAGGTCATATCTTATAAATAAAA
>JBOGAY010000095.1:0-6994 GCA_051655925.1 Sarcina sp.
CCTTCTATATTAGGGAATAAATCATCAATTTCCATTAATAGATCTCCACCAAGTTGATAGATATCCATATTTCCACCATTATCATCTATAAGTTCTAATAGTCCTTCCATAACCCCAACATTAGCTGGAGGTAATTTCACAACTTTTACTTTTTGCTCATTTAATTGATTATTATCTCTAACATCAATTTCTTCTTCTTCATCCTGATCCTCAAGTTTACCTTCAAGCAATAATTTATAAACCTTATCTACTATCTTTTCAAACTTTGGATCTTTTCTATTTCTTGGATGAGGCAAATCTATTTTTATCTCACCAGCAACGTGTGTTGGTTTTTTGCTAAGCATTATAATCTTATCAGCCATTAACACAGCCTCTTCAATACCATGAGTAATCATTATAATACTCTTTATTGGCATCTTTCTCTCTTCCCAAAGATCTACAAGCTCTGTTCTAAGGTTCTCTGCTGTTAAGTAGTCTAGCGCTGAAAATGGCTCGTCTAAACATAAAAGCTTTGGCTCTATTGCAAGTGCTCTTGCAAAACCAACTCTTTGTCTCATTCCACCTGATAACTCTTTAGGATATGCTTCCTCAAATCCATCAAGTCCTATAAGACTTATAAGTTCTTCTGCTTTTCTTTTTGTATAATCCTTTGGAAATCCTTTTACTTTTAATCCAATTTCAACATTCTCTCTAACTGAAAGCCAAGGATAAAGTGCAAATGTTTGGAAAACTATTGCTGTAGATGAATTAATATCTTTTACCTTTTCTCCATCTAAAATAACCTCACCTTCATCAGCTTTTGTAAGTCCTGTCATTATTCTTAAAAGTGTTGACTTACCAGACCCTGAAGGTCCCATTATAGCTACAAATTCATTTTCATTTATTACTAAATCAATATGAGATAATGTTGGATTATCTGGTTTTCCATAATGTTTTACAACATCCTTAACTTTGATAAATTCTTTTTGTTTTGCCATATCTCTCACCTTCTACATGTCCATTTTAAATTTTGTTTCTGCTATTTTATAAAGCTTGTTCCAAACAGTTTTATTAAGTAATACAACAACAAATGCCATTGTTAATGTTGCAAGTAAAAGCATAGCAAAATTTCCTGAAGCTGTAGACTCTGAAATTAATGCTCCTATTCCTGTTGTTGTAACTGTTTTTCCACCAAAATTAACATACTCAGCAACTATACTCGCATTCCAACATCCACCAGCTGCTGTTACCATACCAGTAACAAGGTATGGGAATATTGCTGGAAGTATTAAAGTTTTCCATCTTTGAATCCCTTTAACTCCAAATGTTTTTGAAGCTTCTTTTAATTCTTCTGGAATAGCCATAGCTCCTGCTATAACGTTAAATAAAATATACCATTGTGTTCCAAGAAGCATTAGTATAACCGCTGCTATATTAAGACCACCTATTTTATTTACTAAGAAAATTAAAAGTACAGGGAATACTGCTGTTGCTGGAACTGATGCTGCTATTTGTACTAATGGTTGTAAAAACCTAGATAGCTTTTTATTTAATCCAATCATTACTCCAACAGGTACTGTCCACGCAAGAGCAATTACTTGAGCTGCTAAAACCCTTAAGAAAGTTGCTCCAACTGCTGGGAATAAACTTAAAAGCTGTTTGCTTGATAACTTTCCAACAAGTTTTAATGCATTAAATATCAAATAAATAAATATAATTATTGCTGCAATTCGAATAATCCATTTGATAGTTAATCCTATAATATTTTTACCTTCTCTTTTTGCTTTTTTCTCTTCCCTAACAGAAATTAAACGATCTAAATTTTTCCCTACTGAATGAGCTATTGGTTCATAAATTTTTTCATCAAATAATCCTACAAGATACGATCTTCTAAGTAATGTTAAAACAAATGAATGAGGAACATCAGTTTGAGTAAGTTCCATTTTAAATTTATCAGCCCATACATTTAAAGGCTTCCAAATAAGTTGATCCATTAAAACTATAACTATTATTAATGCAGCTATTGCAAAACATAATGCTTTTATATTGTCATTGTTAGCTGCAACCTGTAAGTATGAACCAATCCCTGGTAATGCATAAGTTCTTCCATTTAATGTGAACATCTCACAAGTCATAAGGAAAAACCATCCTCCAGCCCATGACATCATACTATTCCACACAAGTCCTATCATCCCAAATGGAAGTTCTAGTACTTTAAATTTTTGCCACTTATTAAGTCCAAAAACAGTTGATGCCTCTTTTAAGTCATTAGGCATTCTTTTTGTAGAATCATAAAAACTAAAAGTCATGTTCCAAGCTTGGCTTGTAAATATAAGTATAATACTTGCTAGTTCTATTCCTATATTGTCATATGGGAATAATGCCATAAGACCTAATAATACCGCTGGTAAAAATGATAAAACAGGTATAGACTGAAGTATATCAAGTATGGGTATCATTATTCTCTCTGCTCTTTTATTATGTGCTGCAATATGTCCATAAATTAAAGTAAATATAATTGATAATATGTATGCAGCTGTCATTCTACCGACAGATTTCAACATATACATTGGTATATCACTAAGTTTAAGAGATATTGTACTTCCAATATCTGTTGGTGTTATATGTCCATGTATTGCTGGTGTTAATGCTAGATAAAGTCCCGCGGCAATTACTAAGAAAATTATTACATCAATAAATCCAAATCTTCTATCAACCAAGGTTCTCTGCATTTTCATATAAACCCCTCCTTTTGCTTCTAGAATTAAATGTAACTAAAAAACAAATTCTATAATTAGTTTACCATTAATTATTCTACCAGTATTAGCTTAAACATTTAATCATCCTATATTTATTTTTCCTAATTAATTTTAAATTATATATTTTTCAAACACTTTTTTAATTTTAAAATCTTTTTACCATATATTATTCATTAATTTCCTTTTTATTTTATTATTTTAACATTTTTGTATTTAATAGAAGCTATATTGATAAATTTATATTTAATAATGAAATAACTCATAAAAATAGCAATTTATAACTATGTAACTAATAAATACTTCATGATTTTATATATTCTAATTCACTATTGCTTGATACAATATATATCAAATTATACTACTTTCTCTAATTTAAACACTTTTAAACTTCGGTAGAATAATTCCACATAAACACACCACCACTTTAATTCCAAATAAATCCTGCAACTTTCCTGCAAATAAAGTAGCTACTGCGAGTGAAAGGCTTATGATTGAAAAATTTAAAACTACCTATTATAGTGTAAATCCATGCAACGTTGCGAGTGACTTATTAAAAAGACTCCATGTATACAATGTCCCTAGTCCTATCTGTGCAATCATAGTACTAAATAAAACTATTAATCTTTTGTTCTAATCCATTCTTTTCTCCTCCTTAAAATTAATTACATACATCTATCTTTTGTAAAATCATTTAAAAGTATTTTATTTTTATAAAAATAATTTTTTATAAAACAAAAAAATCAATTAAATTCACACATTATTATTGTATAAATAAGACATACTAAGTTATAGAAAACTAATGAAAATATTGGAGGTTTGTTTTATGAAAGCAGTAGTAGATAAAGATACTTGTATAGCTTGTGAAATGTGTACAGGAGTTTGCCCATCAATTTTTAGCATGGATGCTGATGGATTAGCAGTTGCTGTAAATAGTGAAATTCCAGCTGATGTATTAAGTGATGCTGAAGAAGCTATGGAGCAATGCCCTGTAGAAGCTATAAGCATAAAATAATTTTATACAAATTCAAACAAGGAGTTACTCTTTAGAGAGTAACTCCTTATTTTTCCTTGTTTTTCCCTTTAAAATATCTATTAAAATTGATTATTAATAGACATATTACACATACTAATAATGTTAAAAGGTTAAACTTTAAAATTACATAAAGGGGGAATCTTAATGAAAATTAATAAAATTATTACTTTTTCACTTATATTTTCTTCTATAGGAGCATTGGGCAGTGGTTGTTATTATAATTCAAAACTTATTGATACAACTGCTCCAACCCCCTCTAATCAAATTGAAGAACAACAAAAAGTGACACCACAAAAAAAAGAAGATGATGCTTCTCAAAAAAAAGACTCTGACATTGATAATTCTCAAAAAAAAGAGGCAAATCAAGAAAGTGCTACTAATAAGCCAAATTCTAATGCCTCACAAAAAAATTCTATTGATAAAAATTATACATCATCACAAGAAAATGCTAAGTCTGATAAAAAAAATATCAATTTATACTCAGCAGAGTCACAACCTAGTAGTTCTAACATAAAAGGAGAAAATGTTATACCATCAGCTAGAAAATATGCAACTCCCGTTAAAGAAGTTTCTAGAATGATTACCAATCCTTCACTAGCTAAAAAGAAAACTGTTTTTCTAACTTTTGATGATGGACCTGACATTGCTAAAACACCTAAAATTCTTAATATTTTAAGAGAAAATAATGTACATGCAACCTTCTTTGTCTTAGGTTCTAGACTACAAAATCAAACTAGCAAAAACATTCTTATACAAACTTATAAATCTGGTAATGCAATAGCTAACCACTCATACAGTCATAATATGAAAGCTATTTATCCACAAAATACTCTTTGTATAACTACTTTTATAGATGAAGTAAAACAAACTAATGCTATTTTAAGAGATATTCTTGGCCCAAACTTTAATTGTGCTGTCTTAAGAATGCCTGGCGGTTATAACTCTAGAGAATATTATAACGATCCAAATCTTGCTGAATTATCAAGCGTATTAAATAATGTAGGTCTTGTATCTATTGATTGGAACGCTGAAAATGGAGATGCGGTTAATGGCACTAAAAATACTACTACATTACTTAATAATGTAAAAAAATATTCTCAAGGTCAAAAAGTTGTAGTTCTACTTATGCATGATATTAGCAACACTACTGTTCAAGCATTACCTTCAATAATAAAATATTATAAAAATAACGGATATGAATTCAGAGTCATTTCTAATTAAAAAATAGATAAATAACATTATATTGATGTTATTTATCTATTTTTTATTCTTTCATTTTTATTAATATAATTTTTATAGTTCTAGATTTTCCATAAAAGCTGGACTATTTTTTATTTCTATTTTATCTGCAATCTCTTGTAAAGTCATTTTTTTATGAATTCCTAATACATTAAAAGTCACTATTCCATCAAGCCCTATTTCTACTTCTTTTTCACTCCACCCTTCAACAATGGAATATATTCCTGTTACTTTCTTATTAACTTCAGCATACGCAACTCTTATAAACTCTGTTTCAATTTCTATATCAATTATTTTTCTATGTTTTAAATGCATTTTCAAATTCCTCCTCCACTCTTAATAACTTAAGTTTATAACTACTCCTTTTCAAATTCAAAAACCCCAAATTTACATAAAACAAAAAAAGTTAGCATAAAAAGCTAACTTTTTTAATTTAAATCTATTATTAATAAAAATTCTTTAGACTTTTTTAAAATCATTATAAAGTCTAATTTTTATTTAAGTCTCACCAATTTATTTCCTTCTTCTTTTCTTGCTCCTACTATTATAGGAACTTTCTCAACTTCAACTACACTTGTATCAATTCCATACCATCTCTCTGGTGTAACTGTAAGTCTTTTGATAAATAATTTTGATGATAAAATAAATTTATCCCATGATGAGAATTTACTTTCGCTAGATAATACTTCCTCTACAAGAACAAATTTAAAGTTTCCAATAGCAGTTCTTCCTGCAGTTGTTATCATATAATCCTTTGGTTTATAACTTATCTCTCCACTATTAACAAGTTCTTGAATAACTTCACCTAAAAGTGTATTTATACTTTGAGAAAGTCTAAATCCAAGCTTAAAATCAACACTAAGTATTCTATTATCTGATATAGTATTTATCTTATAAGCTTTTGTATAAGGTTCATCAGTAACCTCTATATTAACAAACCAATAAAACTCTGCTCTTTTTGGAAGTTTATTAAATATTGAATACAGAATTTTATTTTCTACCTTATTACATCTAGTTGATTTTGTTAAATAAACTAAATTAGTTGCATATAAAGGTAATTCTTTATCATCTTGAATCGCTGTAAATTTATCTTTATAATCAACAAGATTAACAAGATTTCTATATCTTTTCTTAATTTTTGTACTATATGACCAAATATACATTAAGAATATTAAAGCTGCTGTGATAAGTAATGTTACATATCCACCACTTATTATTTTAAAACTATTCGCATATAAGAAACTTGTTTCTATTGTTCCAAATACTATTAAAATAATAATTGAAAGAACTTTCTTTCTCTTAACGTGTCTAATATATTGTGATAATAATATAGTTGTCATAAGCATTGTGATTGTTATAGCAAGACCATACGCTGATTCCATGTTCTCTGATTTTTTAAAGAATAAAACTATCCCAACACACCCTAAACATAATGCATAGTTAACACTTGCAATATATAATTGTCCTTTTTCTCCATTAGGATATCTTATATGAAGTCTTGGGAATACATTAAGTTTAATAGCTTCTGAAACAAGTGTAAATGAACCTGATATTAAAGCTTGGCTGGCAATAATTGTTGCAAGTGTAGCAATTACAACCCCTATTAAAATAAACCATTTTGGCATTATCATAAAGAATGGATTATCTACAATAAGCTTATGATTATTCATTAATAAATAAGCACCTTGCCCAAAATAACTTAGTAATAAACAAGTTTTAACAAGTACCCAAGTATAATAAATATTTTTTCTTCCACAGTGTCCAAGATCTGAATATAAAGCCTCAGCTCCTGTTGTACAAAGGAATACTGCTCCTAATATGTAAACTGCTCCACTACCATGAATCAATAAATTTATTGCATAATATGGATTTATAGCTTTTAAAATTATTGGATTATGAGTTACTTGAATAAGTCCTAAAATTCCTATCATTAAAAACCATACTAACATTACCGGTCCAAAAACTTTACCTATTTTTTCTGTTC
>JBOGAY010000096.1:0-3977 GCA_051655925.1 Sarcina sp.
TTCTAATAAGACCTTTGTTAATCGATTAGATGATGAAAACCTTACTACAAAAGAATCTTTTCAAAATTTGTTGGATTCTATAAAAAAAATTGATTTATTGCATCCAATCTATCTTTTAGAAAAAAATAAAAATAATTATATTATCATTAGCGGATGGCGACGATTTCATGCTTTGAAAGAGATTTATAAAGTTGATAAAAATAAAATTTTCTTTAATAAAGCAATTATTTTAAAAAAAGAAACACCTTTAGAGATTTTAGAAACTATTTCAATCAATGAAAATACTAAAAGAAAAGATTTAACACTTCTAGAATTAAGTTATAAATTCAATAAATTAGCCGCTAGAAAAGGGGTTACCATAGAAGAGTGTTTAAAACAATTTAACATTGGAAAATCTCAATTTTATGCTATTAAAAAAGCTATTGATTTCCATCCCTTAATAAAAGGAACTATGCTTGAAACAGTAGGTGCTATTAAAGCTGATTTATTAAATAAAATTTTAGAAAAATTATTGGTACTATATCCAAAAAACAAAGCCCAATCTCTACTTTTTGAATATTCAAAAAAAAGTAAAGATGATCTAAAAGATATTTTAAAAAGTTTAGATGAAGATACAAATCAAAATAATAGTTTCGAAATCAAAAAAAATAGTAATATAACTATTCTTAAAATCAAAGAAGATCTCACTGAGGAACATCATCTGAAAATTAGAGTTTTTTTTAAGGAGTTATTTAAAAATAGATAAAATTTAATAAAAAAAGAGTCTTAAAGATTATATTTCTCTAAGACTCCTTTTTTATTTCCATAACTCTTCAATTTTTTTCAAATATTTTTCTAACAAAACTTTCTTTTCATCATCTAAACTATTTACTTTTTCTGAAAAATTTGTAAAAAAATTACTATAATTCTCAAAATTTATATTTACTATTGAATTTTGTTTGTTAAGCTTATTCTCTAATAAATTTCCATTCAGTAAATTTCTAAACTCTTTTAAATTTATATTTCCTGCATTCAATATATTTATATAGTTTTCTCTATCTTCAGATTGAAAAATTTTATCGATATCTCTATAACCACACAGAGCTATTATCTCTTTTCCATCTTTATGACTCACCTCTTCATAAAGAGAGTGTCTTCTTCTGTGTCTAAATGCCGTAGTTCTATTAAAACCATTTATTTCAAGCCATTTACAATAGCTTTCGTCCTTTACTTTTTCACTTACTTCGTTAAATATTTTTCCAAGTTCTAATGAAGCCTTAGATTGGATATTTAAAACTTCTATAGTTTTTTCTATTAAGTATTTATTTTCATTTTCATCTTCTGAAATACAAATGTTATCTATCTTTGTAATAACCTTAGTTTCTTCAACTTTCTCAGTAGATACAGCTTGCTTTAATCTTTCTTCTAAAGATATAGATCTGTTTCTCATCCTTAACCCCCTTGTTCTCACTTTTAATGTTTCGCATGCGAAACATTAAATTGTTCCAATTATATTTATAAAAATATCCTGCACATCTCTTATATCTTTTTGCTCAGATTCCCAAATAGTTTTTCCTTTTGCTAATAGTGATTCCACTGCTGAGGATTCTTTTATTGGTTCTGGAAATAATATTCTAGTGTCTTTCAAAATTGTTTTTAAATTATTATAAAACTTTTTTTGAGTTTCTGTATTTCTATATAAATTAGGTACAATAGCGTGAATTTTATTTGCTCCCACTTCATCTATTACATTTAGAACACCCTCTAAAGTAACTGGATCGCAAAAATATGGAATTATAACTTTGTCTGAACATTTCACAAAAATGCTGTCAAGTTTCATAGTTGGAATACTATCGATTAAAATAAAATCATAATCACTGCTAATTTTTTTTATAAACTCTGGAAGCTCTTTTATAAAACTTGAAGAAAACTTATTATCTTCAAGAGGAATATAATACAAATTTTCTCTTAATCTAATTAAATCTCCATCTCCTGTTTTTACAAAATGTTTTAAACCTTTTTTAAATGCAGGTTTCTCTTCAAATGGAAATGTATAGTTTAAAACATTATTTTGCGAATCAGATGTTATTATTAATGTTTTTTTTCCAGCTGTAGCTAATCCAGATCCAGTTTGAACAGTTAAAAAAGTTTTTCCTATTCCACCTTTATTAACTTTAAATGTTAAAATTTTTGCTAGCATTTTATCCTCCTAACCTCTCTGCTATTGTTTTATTTATTTTCTCTATTATCAATTCTTTGAATTTTAGTTTATTAATCACACTATTTAATATATTCTAAATATACTTTTTTTTCAAGCTTTGTTTGTTACTTAAAAGGTAAATTATTAAAATAAGTTTTAAAAGTGTATTTACATTACATAAATATCTAATAAAAAATGTGTTTTGAATACACTTTTTATAAAAATTAATAAATATTATTTTTATATTCAATTTATCTAAATTTTTACATTGTATATAGTTGTTTATATTGTAAATATTGTTATATTGTTATGTACAAAAAAAAACGTCAAAAAACACCCTTTGGACCATTGATTTTATTGAGGTTAGATAGCTTCTTTTGAATGACTATTACTGGGGACTACTTTGACTATTACTGGGGACTACTTTGACTATTACTGGGGACTACTTTGACTATTACTGGGGACTGTCTTAACTATTACTGGGGACTACTTCAAAAAAAAGGTTGACTTTTTGCAAAAAAACAGGTTAAAATAGGTAAAATAACTATTAGTGGGGTGTTGTTTAAGGTAAAAATAGCTTCTTTTTACAAACTAGTCCCCAGTAATAGTCATAAAAAAAGACAACTTCTTTTTAAAATTTTTAGGGGGATTAAAGTGAAAAAAAATTTAATAAAAAAAAGTAATGATGTTTGGTGGCAAGAAACCATAGACACTCCAGAAACAGAGTATATAGAGGAAAATTTTTATGTAGAAGAATCACTTGTTAAAAATAAAGAGTTAATAAGAATTGAAATGAATTTGATTCAACTTCCTATTTTTTCAAAAAATACAAAACGAAAAGTAAATCAAGTTGTTAAATATTTTTTCAATAGTAATCGTGATACCTATATAACAGTTACTCCAACAGCAGGTAATTATATTCCTGGAGAGATGGAGGAAAAAGTATTTATTGCACTAATGCAAATTATGAAAGAAAAAGGTATGCCAAAACAATTTGTAATTTCTGGAGCAAATTTAAGAGATAAATTAAAGTTAAATACAGGAAGATATGCAGATGCTATTAAAAGTTCTTTGCTTAGATTATCTGAAACTAACTATAAATTTAAAAATACAATGTATTCCTCTGAGCTTAAAGGAACTATAAACAAAGAGGTAAGTACCCCTATTTTAACTTTAGAAATAATCACTTTATCTTTAAAACAAAATGAAAAATATAGAAAAGTTTTTGATGACAAGAGAATAAAAGAGGTTTATAAAATAAGTATAACTGATCATTTCTATAGCAACATTATTCAAAAGGGATATATGGTATATAACTCAAGAATACTTTTAGAAATATCTACAAGTACAGCTAGAACAATTTATATGCTTATAGAAAAACTTAGATTTGAAAAAACAGAATTAAAAATAGATACTATATTTTTAATTAAAAGAATTCCTTTAAAGTTTGATAAGGCTCATTTAAGTCAGACTGTTAGCACTTTAAAAAAAGCTCTTAAAGAACTTAAAGATAAAAATTTAATAGAAGATTTTAAAATAATAAAAGAATCAACGTGGGAAAAATCAGAGATTGAGATCTTCTTTCATGAAAAATCTAAAGAGGAGAAACAACAGCGATTTTTTGAAGACCGAAATGATTTTAGAAAGCTATTAACAGAGACAACTGTTAGTGACACAGAACACGAGATGATAGAGGATGCTGAAATTATTGAAAAGAGTACTCCAATAGAATCTACAGTAATTGTCACTCAAGAGATGATTGATAAAATTTTAGGACTTATGCCAAGTAAAGCAAGAA
>JBOGAY010000097.1:0-2982 GCA_051655925.1 Sarcina sp.
TCTCTTTAACAATAAAATTATTCTGTTCATAAGCTTTTTTTGAAACTATTTTACTTAATTTAGAATCTAACCTAAATTCCCTAACCCCTAAAACCTCATCTTCTTCACTAGCTAAAACAAAAGTTACTTCTATTCCTTTGCCGTCTTCAAATTCTTTACTTAAAGTTTTTTCTATATCTTCCACTCTAAAATCAACTAAAACTTCACTATTATCTATAAAATTTTCAACTAAAATTGAAAAAGCATATAAACTTCCTATTTTATCCTTGTAATCATTTAATTCTAAAAGATCTATACTCATTTTAGCTTTATTAAATATTTCTATATCATCTGATGTTAAATCTTCTATTTTTAATATAAACATAAGATTACCAAAAAAACTTCCACTAAGTCCCTCTGGTATTGTTCCTATAAATTCTTCTGGTAAACTTTTTCCCACTATAATATCCTTCATTTTATTTCCTCCGTAAAATTTAAAATTATCATTTCAAATAACCTATCATCATCTCACATTTTTTTTATAAATATACCTTTTACCTTTAAATCTTACATTGTTTTAATTTCTACATCAACAGTATTATCATAGTCATAATAATAATTTATTCTATTATAATCCACTAAAGTTTTTGAATCTCCAATGCTAACCTCACTAACAATTAAAGTAACTCTAGCTTTTTCTGAAACTAAATCTATTACTTCAACTATTTTTTCTTCTAAAGCTTCATCTTTAATAATTTCAACTTTTGTTTCACTTACCTTTTTAAAGTTATCTATCTCTTTTTCTAATTTCGCCTTATATTCCTCTTCTGATTTATATAAACCTAAAATTATCACATCATCTTGATTTATACTTTCTGACTCACTATCAAAATAATAATTCATAAGCTCTACTAAATATAATTTTTCCATTTTAAATTTCTCCTTTTACTTTTTCTAATAAAATTTTTGATTCTCTTATTCTTACAACAATTCTATAAAGATTTATAAATAGTAATTTTTCCTCATTACTTTCCATCTCTTTAAAACCATTTCTAAATTTCCTTTTTATCTTTTGTATAATAGCTGCCTCATTTTTAATTTCAACTTTATTATAAGAATCAACTTCTGAAACATATCTTTTAAAATCTTCAACTATTTTATCTTTTTGTTCATTGTCCTTAATTGAATATAATAAAAAATAAATTGTATTATTTAATATTCTTTGATTATAAATAAAGTCTTTAATATTTTCATCTTCCCTAGCTACAAGTTTACTTTCGTATAATTTTGATAGCATAAGCTTCTCACTTAAAATTTTAAAATAATAATCATTAATTGGATTATTGAATCCAAACTCTAAAATTTCCTTACTCAAATCATGATATATAGACATAAGTCTATTTTTTGACTTTGTTAAATTATACGGTAAAAGGTACTTACTAGCTAAGTATCCTATTACTATACCAATCATCATAAATACAAGTCTATACATTGCACCTTGTCTTGGTTCTTGTGTTACTATACCAAAAAGTCCAATTCCAACAACTGCTGTACACATAGTTTTAACACCAAAGTCCTTTGCAATAACATAAATATAGTAAAATCCTATAAAAATAATCCCTTGAATAAGAGTACTCTTAACTGTAAAGTAAACTACTAAAAATATACCAATTCCAAGCAGTGTTCCCTTAAATCTTTTTGGAAATCTCTTTTTAGAATCTTCTATAAGAGGATCCATAACAGCATAAATAGTAAATACAATCCAACTTCCTTTTGGAATATTTAATAAATGCACTATAAAGTATGCTATCGATATTGTAAATGCTAGTCTAAAAGCAAATGCAAATCTTAGAGAATCTGCTCTAAAATTAATTTTAAACACTGTGCTTATTTCTTTTCTAAGTTTTAAATTAAATAAAATGTCTCTAACTTTAAACCCATCATAAGTTGCGTTTTTTATTGATAGCTTGAGCATATTTAAATTTTGTAAAATTTCATATAAATAATAATCCTCTTTTGCACTATCTATATGCTTGTTATAGAAATCATCTAAAATGTTTAAAAGATTCTCATTTGTATTTTTTCTTCCTATTAAATCATGTATCTCATGAGTTAAAATACTTAAATCTTCAATAAAAGATTTTTCTATGTTATTATGTAAATCAATGTTTATCTCTTTTAAAAGATAATTAAGACGCTCTGCATATAGTGCCAAATTTAAAACTATATTATCATTCTTAGTTATAAAAAATGGATCTATCTTTTTGCTATAAACAGTTGAAACTATTTTATCCACACTTGAAATAACTTTATATTTTGTTGTTAAAACTTCTTTTCCCTCTAAAATAACATCTATCTTCTTTGATATTTCTTCAACTAATGTTTTTAAACCTGACTCTAAATTCTTTTTCGATTTATTTTTATTTAAAATAAATTGAGTTAACATCATGAACAAAGCTCCAAGTGCCAATGTTATAAGTCTTACTGGAAGCTCCTTAGCTGTTCCTGGCTCAACTAAAAGATATAAATACCCAAGAACAAAAGGTCTCCAAATTATCTGCTTTATATTAGATGAAAAATTATATGCAAGTATAAAAATACTAAAGAAATTTATCAAAAGTCCTGTATATAAATTTAAAGAAGATAAAAAAGAAAACACTCCTATATAAAGAAACACACCAAGAAAAATAAGCATACTTCTTATAGGATTTCCTGTAAGGTCAGTTCCCATCATAATAAGCGACCCTTTTGCAATTGTTGCACCTATGTACGCTGTGCCTTCTCCAAGAATATTCCAGCAAGAAAAGAAAACTATAACTGCAAGTATATAAATCAGAGTTCTAAGATATAATTCTCTCCCTCTGAAAATTTTAAACATATTTTCACCCACTCTCAAATGGCTAATTCCATTTTTATCTTTAGTAACCTTTTTATTATATTACACCATTTCAAAACTTTATATAAAATAATTCTATTTAAATTCTATAAAGTGGTATAATTAAA
>JBOGAY010000098.1:0-7929 GCA_051655925.1 Sarcina sp.
TATTAATTTATTTAAAAAAATTGCAGAAAATGGAGTTGTTTTAACAGAGTTTTTACCTGGTGAAGAACCTATGTATTATAATTTTCCGAGAAGAAATAGACTAATTAGTGCTATTTCAAAAGTAGTTATAGTAACAGAGGCAAATATAAAAAGTGGAGCTAGTAATACAGCTTATCATGCATGTTGTCAAAATAAATCAGTGTATGCTGTTCCGGGAAATATTGATTCTGAATTTAGTAAAGGATGTAATCTTTTAATAAATGATGGTGCATTAATATATTTAAATATAGAGCAAGTATTTAAAGAAATGGGATTAATTTATAAAAACACAGAAAAAGATATAAATTATAAGATAAAACTTGAAATTTTAAAGATTTTAGATGAAGAACCTATACATTTTGATACAATTGTGAAAGAAATTAAAGTTGACAGAGATATTATTAATGAGTTATTATTTGAAATGCAATTCGATAATGAGGTTATTGGTTTAACTGGTAACAATTATATGAAAATATTGCGAAATAATTAGAGGGGGTGAAACTCCGATGTTTCGGGGGTTACTATGGGTCAAAAGTTAGTAATTGTTGAGTCACCAGCAAAAGCAAAAACTATAGAAAAATATTTAGGAAAAAATTATGTAGTTGAAGCTTCAATGGGACATGTAAGAGATTTACCTAAAAGTCAATTAGGTGTTAATATAGAAGAAAATTATGAGCCAAAATATATTACAATTAGAGGAAAAGGAGAGCTTTTAACAAAGCTTAGAAAACTTGCTAAAAAAAGTGAGAAAATTTATCTTGCAACTGACCCCGATAGAGAAGGGGAAGCAATTTCATGGCATCTTGCAAATGTTTTAAAGATAGCAGATGGTGAAAAATGCAGAATAGAATTTAATGAAATTACAAAAGCAGCAGTTAAAGAGTCTATAAAAAAACCAAGAGTAATTAATGAAAATCTTGTTAATGCACAGCAAGCAAGAAGAATATTAGATAGATTAGTTGGTTATGAGATAAGTCCACTTTTATGGAGAAATGTAAAATGGGGATTAAGTGCTGGAAGAGTTCAATCTGCTATGCTTAAAATGATTTGTGATAGAGAAAAAGAAATAGAAGAGTTTAAACCAGAAGAGTATTGGACTGTTGATATAAAACTTAAGAAAGAAAAGAAAAGCTTCCCAGTTAAGCTTGCAACAAAGAATAAGAAAAAAATAGAAATTAAGGATAAAGAAACAGCAGATATTATTATAAAGGATCTTAATGATGGTGAGTATCTAGTAACAAAAGTTAAGACTGGTACAAGAGCTAAAAAACCATTAGCACCATTTACAACAAGTACATTGCAACAAGATGCGAGTAAAAAGTTGAACTTCATGACTAAGAAAACTATGCAAATAGCTCAACAACTTTATGAAGGGGTTGAAGTTAAAAAGTTTGGAACAGTTGGTTTAATTACGTATATGAGAACAGACTCTGTAAGAATATCAAATGATGCTAAGGATAAGGCAAAAGAATTTATTACTAGCACATATGGAGAACAATACATTCCAAAAGAAGAAAGAGTATTCAAGGGTAAGAAAAATATTCAAGATGCTCATGAAGCTATAAGACCTACATATGTAGAAATTACTCCAGAGGTTGCAAAAGCTAATCTTTCAAGAGATCAATATAAGTTATATACACTGATTTGGAATAGATTTATAGCAAGTCAAATGGAGAATTGTATATTAAATACTAATAGTATAGAAATTAAAAATGGAAATTATATCCTTCGTGCAAGTGGTTCAAATATAAATTTTGATGGGTTTATGAAAATATATGATTATATAAATTCTGATGATGAAGAAGATGTAATGCTACCTAAAATTATTCAAGATGAAGTTTTAGATCTTGAAAATATAGAAGGAAAACAGCATTTTACACAACCACCAGCAAGATATACAGAAGCTTCGTCTGTTAAGCTTCTAGAAGAAAAAGGGATTGGTAGACCAAGTACATATGTACCTACTATAACGACTTTAGTTAGTAGAAAATATGTTAATAGAGAGAAAAAGGTTTTATCACCAACGGAATTGGGGATTATTGTAAATAGCATTATTTCTGAATATTTCAAAACAATAGTTGATGCTGATTTTACTGCTTCAATGGAATCTAAACTTGACTCTGTGGAAGCTGGAAGTCTTGAATGGAAAGAGGTTGTTGATGAATTCTTTAAACCTTTAAGCGAAGATATTAAAAAGGCAGAAAGTGAAATTTCAAAAATAGTAATAGAAGATAAAATCAGTGATGTTCCATGTGATAAATGTGGAAGAATGATGGTCATAAAACATGGAAGATTTGGAGATTTTCTAGCATGTCCTGGATATCCAGAGTGTGAAAATACTAAGCCTATTGTAGAAAAGGTTGATGCAGCATGTCCGTTATGTGGTGGCGAAGTAGTAGTTAAAAGAAGCAAAAAAGGTAATAGGTTCTACGGTTGTTCAAATTATCCAGAGTGTAACTTTGTTAGTTGGAATGAGCCAAGTGATGTTAAATGTCCAAAGTGTAATGATCTTATGGTTAAAAAATATTCTAAAGCTAGAGGTCAGTACCTAGAATGTGTAAACAAAGAATGTAAAGAAAAAGTAGATCTTCCAGATGAAAAAGATGATAAAAAAGAAGAATAATATTAGGAATTTATGAACACTATTTAAAAGTATTTTGTAGTATGTTGAAAACACTAAGTCACTATGGTATATTATGTAGTGAATTTTTAGAAAATTTGAAAATATAATTAAATTAGTGGGTTAGTGTTGGTTTAAGGAGGGGTTTCATGTCAACGTTGTTAGAAAAGACAAGAAAGCTTAATAAGATATTACAAAAGTCAGGTAGTGATACTGTAGTTTTTGAAGATATATGTAACATATTAAGTGAAGTGCTAGAATGCAATGTATACTTAGTTGAGAAAAATGGAATAATTTTAGGATATACTTTTTCAGAAAAATTTGAATGTGATGTCATGAGAGAAAAAGTTGTTAAAGATAAAAGATTCCCTAAAAGTTATAACAAAAGACTTATTAGTATAAAGAATACATTATCTAATGTGCCTAATAATGGAGAATGTGTTTTTGAAGGTCAGGGACTGTGTCCAATGGAAAATAAAATATCAACAATAGTACCTATTTTAGGAAATGGTGAAAGATTAGGAACTTTACTTTTAGCAAGATTCGGTGAGGAATTTACAGACGATGATTTAGTATTATCAGAATATAGCGCAACGGTTGTTGGAATGGAAATACTTAGATCTAAAAGAATAGAGCTTGAAGAGGATGCTAGAAAAAAAGCTGTAGTTCAATTAGCTATAGGAACATTATCATATTCAGAACTTGAAGCAGTTGAACATATTTTTGATGAATTAGGTGGAAATGAAGGATTGCTAGTTGCATCTAAGATAGCTGATAAAGTTGGAATAACAAGATCGGTAATTGTTAATGCTCTTAGAAAATTTGAAAGTGCAGGAGTTATAGAATCTCGAAGTTTAGGAATGAAAGGTACACACATTAAAGTGCTTAATGAAAAATTATTAACTGAACTTAATAAAATAAAGTAAAAAAGGTACCTTATATTTAAGGGTTCTTTCTCATCTTTGGTGAAATAGAATACTGAATACATTAGAAAAGGGCATCCTAAAATGCCCTTTTGTTGTATACTTATTTTTTATACCCATACTTGAGTAAGAACCTATTTAAGTAAGGTACCTTTTTTATAATTAATTTTAATTTTAATATTGATACTTTTATATAGCTATGCTATACTAACAAAGGTAATAAATACACACATTATTTAATCTGATTGATGGTGCCTTGGATTTAAATCAAGGAAATTTTTTAGAAACATTAAATAGTGGAGGAATAACCAATTATAAGGAGGATGAAATTCATGTCAGTAATTTCAATGAAACAATTATTAGAAGCTGGAGTTCACTTTGGACACCAAACAAGAAGATGGAACCCTAAGATGGCTCAATACATCTTTACAGAAAGAAACGGAATCTACATAATAGATTTACAAAAAACAGTTAAAAAAGCAGAGGAAGCTTATAACTTCGTTAAAGAAGTATCATTAGAAGGAAAAGATGTTCTTTTCGTTGGTACTAAGAAGCAAGCTCAAGATGCTATTAAAGAAGAAGCTATTAGATCAAACATGCACTTTGTTAACCACAGATGGTTAGGTGGAATGTTAACTAACTTCAAAACAATCAAAACAAGAATAGCTAGATTAGAAGCTTTACACACAATGGAAGAAGATGGAACATTTGAAGTTTTACCTAAAAAAGAAGTAATTCAATTAAAAGGTGAAATGGAAAAATTAGAAAGAAACTTAGGTGGAATAAAAGACCTTAATGTTTCAAATATAGGTGCTATGTTTGTTGTTGATACAAGAAAAGAAAGCAATGCTATATTAGAAGCTAAAATATTAGGAATCCCAGTTGTAGCTATCGTTGATACAAACTGTGATCCAGACGTAGTTGACTACGTAATTCCTGGAAATGATGATGCTGTAAGAGCTGTTAAATTAATAGCTGCTAAAATGGCTGATGCTATCTTAGAAGGAAGACAAGGCGAGTCAGACGCTGAATAATTAAGGCTTTAGGGTAGATGAGGAGAAGTCCTTATGTACCCTTTACCTAAAATAGAGGAGGATTTTGTAATGATAACAGCAAAAATGGTTAAAGAATTAAGAGAAAAAACTGGTGCAGGGATGATGGATTGTAAAAAAGCATTATCAGAAGTTGCTGGAGATATTGAAAAAGCTGTAGAAGTATTAAGAGAAAAAGGTCTTGCTGCTGCTGCTAAAAAATCAGGAAGAATAGCTGCTGAGGGTATAATCAAAACTTTCATCGCTGAAGATAAAAAATCAGGAGTTATATTAGAGCTTAACTGTGAAACAGATTTCGTTGCTATAAACGAAGATTTCGTAGGATTCTCAACAGTTTTAGCTGAGTTAATCGCTAAAGGAAACTTTGCTGATGTTGAAGCAGTATTAGCTGCTGAAATAGAAGCTGGTAAAACAGTTCAAGCTGCTTTAACAGAATTAATAGCTAAAATTGGAGAAAACATGAGCTTAAGAAGATTCGAGAAGTTCTCAGTTGAAAGTGGAGTAGTTAAAGACTATATTCACGGAGCTGGAAGAATCGGAGTTATGGTTGAACTTGGAAGTGACAAAGAGTCAGAAGAGTTAGAAAACCTTGCTAAAGAAATTTGTATGCAAATAGCTGCTGCTAATCCAGCATGTTTATCAGAAGCTGATGTTAACCAAGAAGAGTTAGCTAAAGAAAGAGAAGTTCTTAAAGCTCAAGCTCTTAATGAAGGTAAACCAGAAAAAATCGTTGATAAAATGGTTGAAGGAAGAATTAAGAAGTACTTAAAAGAAATCTGTCTTTTAGACCAAGTTTGGGTTAAAGATGGAGACTTAACAATAGCTAAGCTTGTAGAAAACAAAGCTAAAGAGTTAGGTGCTACAATAACAATAAACAGATTCGTTAGATTCGAAAGAGGAGAAGGAATCGAAAAGGCTGAAGAAAACTTTGCTGAAGAAGTTGCTAAAATGGGAGCAAAATAAGAAATAAAAAGCAATAAGAGAGCACTTTTGTGTTCTCTTTTTTTAAAAACTAAAGGATTTTATCTAGTTGGAGGATTTTATAATGGAAGCTTGTAAGTATAAAAGAGTAATGTTAAAGTTATCAGGTGAGGCTTTAGCAGGTGAAAATGGGTTTGGAATTAATTTTGATGTGGCAACAAGAATAGCGAAAGAAATCAAGGAACTTGTAGACCTTGGTATAGAAGTTGGAGCTGTTGTTGGTGGTGGAAACATTTGGAGAGGTAGAGAAGGTGAGGGTATGGACAGAACAACTGCTGACTATATGGGAATGCTTGCTACTTCAATAAATGCTTTGGCACTTCAAGATTCATTAGAAAGCCTTGGGGTTCATACAAGAGTTCAAACAGCTATTGAAATGAAAGAAATAGCTGAACCTTATATCAGAAGAAGAGCAATGAGACATTTAGAAAAAGGAAGAGTTGTAATCTTTGGAGCAGGAATAGGAAATCCATATTTCTCAACAGATACAGCAGCAGCCTTAAGAGCAGCTGAAATAGAGGCAGAAGTTATACTTTTAGCTAAAAAAGTTGATGGTGTTTATGACAAGGATCCTCATAAATTTGATGATGCTAAAAAATACGAAACATTATCATATATACAAGTTATAGAGCAAGGATTACAAGTAATGGATTCAACTGCTACAACATTATGTATGGACAATGAAATTCCAATATTAGTATTTGCTCTTGACGAGGAAGGAAATATAAAGAAAGCCGCAATGGGAGAAAATATAGGAACAGTAGTTTCTAAGAATAAATAGGAGGTTTTTTAGTGAACACAATAATGAATTTAATGGAAGAAAAAATGAACAAAACTATATCTGTATTAATTTCAGATTTAGGAACATTAAGAGCAGGGAGAGCTAACCCTAAAATGCTTGATAGAGTAGAAGTTGAAGCCTATGGAGCTATGTGTCCAATATCACAAGTAGCTAATATTTCAGTACCAGAACCAAGAGTTATAGCTATAGCACCTTGGGATAAATCAACTCTTAAAGATGTGGAAAAAGCTATCTTAAAATCAGATCTTGGAATGAATCCTTCAAATGATGGGACAATAATAAGACTTATAATACCTGAATTAACAGAAGAGACAAGAAAAGATCTTGTTAAGAAAGTAAAAAAAATGGGTGAAGATTCAAAAGTTGCTTTAAGATCAATCAGAAGAGATGCTAATGACAAAATAAAAGCTATGAAAAAAAATAATGAAATTACAGAAGATGATATGAAAACTGGTGAAGATAAAGTTCAAAAAATCACAGATAAATTCATAAAAGAAATAGATAAAGAAATCGTAGCTAAAGAAAAAGAAATCATGAGTATATAATGAGGAAACCTGCTTTCTTTAGCAGGTTTTTTTATTAGTAATTTTGATATAGCATATCGAGGAGGTTATCTATATGATTAATATATTTAAAGGCAGAAAAAATGGTAAAGAAGAAGATATTGAAATAGATATGGATAGAATTCCACAGCATATTGCAATAATAATGGATGGAAATGGAAGGTGGGCAAAACTTAGAGGTCTTGCTAGAACTATGGGACATAGAGCAGGTGCGGAAACTATTAGAAGAGTTCTTAGAGAATGTGATAGCCTCGGAGTAAAATATCTAACACTTTATGCATTTTCAACTGAAAATTGGAAGAGACCAAAAGATGAAGTTAATGCAATAATGAAGCTTTTAGTAGAATTTTTAAGAAAAGAAATTAGAGAGCTGAATGAAAAAAATGTAAAAATAACTACAATTGGTGATTTAACAAAAATTCCAGAGTTCTGTCAAACAGAAATAGATATGGCGAAGAATCTTACAAAAAATAATACTGGTGTTGTGTTGAATATTGCATTTAATTATGGTGGAAGAGATGAAATCATAAGAGCTATTAAAAGATGCATAGCTGATGAAACTTTAAGTATTGAGGATTTAACAGAAGAAAGATTTGAAAAATATTTAGATACAAATGGAATTCCAGACCCAGAAATAATAATTAGACCAAGTGGAGAACAAAGAATAAGTAACTATTTATTATGGCAGTGTGCATATTCAGAATTTTGGTACTCTAATATAAATTGGCCAGATTTTAAAGAAGAAGATTTAAGGGAAGCTATATATGATTTCCAAAATAGAGACAGAAGATTTGGTGGGGTCAAGAAATAAGAGGTGGATTTATGAATTCAGATAATAGATATTTAGGGGCAGCAATAATGGCACCTTTTGTAATATTAATATTCCTTGGAGGATATTGGTTAAAAGGATTAGTTATAGCTCTATCAATAATTGGTATGTATGAGTTTT
>JBOGAY010000099.1:0-11572 GCA_051655925.1 Sarcina sp.
TTTTGCCTTCAATATCCATTATACTTTGATCTAAATGTGTAAACGTATCTGATTTTGTGTATCTTCCATCTTTTACATAATTATCATAGTAACTTAATTTATTTGTTAAATTAAATAACATCGCAAATGTATGTTGTGCCACTGTATTTGTTGAATAACCAGCTACATTTGTCACTGCTATATTTTTTGACTTTGCATACTCTACATCTATATTGTTATATCCTGTTGCCATTTCGCATATAAGCTCTAAATTTTTTGCATCTTTTAAACTGCCTTCATCTAAAAAGACCTTATTAGTTATGATAACATGAGCATCTTTTACTCTCTCTTTTGCCTCATCATAACTACTAAGCTCGTATGAAGTAAAGTTTCCTATTTCACCCAATCTATCAAAGTCAAATTTTCCCATTGTCTTTCCATCTAAAAGAACTATATTTTTCATTTTTACCACCCCAATTTTAAATTTTTACCTACTTTTATATATTATTTCACTTAATAGATAAAATCAATAAGCTCATTAAAAAAAGATAGAATATTAATTTAATATTCTATCTAAAAACTCTATAATTTTTTCATTTTCAAATATTTAATTGCATAATATAAAACCATTCCAATAACAACACCTACTGCTAGATTTGATGTAATTAATACTAATATAACTGTTGTTATCATGACTAAAGTATCTTCTGTCGGTTTTTTAGAAGCTTTTGTTATTGAACTCCAATCGAATGTTGTAATAGCTATCATTATCATAACTGCAACAACCGCAGCTATTGGTATAAGCTTAACCAGACTTCCTAAAACTACAACATAAATTACAAGAAATACTCCTGCTGCAAGTGTTGAAAGTCTTGTTCTTCCACCTGATTTTGTATTTATAAATGACTGTCCAACAAGTGCACACCCTGCCATACCACCAATCAATCCAGTTACTATATTTCCAAGCCCTTGCCCTATACATTCTCTACTTTTATTACTATCAGTACCTGTCATTTCATCAAGTGCTTTAGCTGTAAGCAAACTTTCTACTGACCCAACTATAGCAAGCGAAACTGAATATAAGAGTATTACCCCGATATTCTTAGCTGTGAAAGCAATTTGAGGTAAATGTAAAGTTGGAAATGACAATTCTATCCCTTTCAAATCTCCAAGACTTGCTACATTCACTTTAAATACTAAAACAATTATTGTAACAATAACTATCGCTATAATTGCCCCTGGTATTTTTTTTGTTAAAAAAGGAAATGTATATATAATTAATAGCCCTATTCCAACTAATATGTACATTATAAATCCTTGCCCTTTAAAATAATGTAATTGATCTATAAATATCAAAATTCCAAGTGCATTTACAAATCCATGCATTACTGCTTGTGGTATATATTTTACAATCTTTCCAAATTTAAAAACACCAAAAAGTATTTGTATTATTCCTGTCACTACAGTTATTGGCATTATATACTCTACACCATATTTCCTTACAATAACTGCTAAAACAAGTGCCATAGAACCAGCTGACGCTGATATCATACCCTTTCTAGCTCCAAATAATGAAACCATAATAGACATAGCTAAAACTGCTAAAAATGAAACTGATGGTTCAACTCCTGCTATAAATGCAAAACCTATTGTTTCTGGTATAAGAACAAGTCCTATCACAGCTGTTGATATCAAATCTGGTCCTATATTAGAAAACCATTCTTCTTTTATGGTCTTTAACAAAACCTCACCTCTTCTTTTGTGTATATCATACTTAATCTTACTTTACATATAATTAAACATATATTTTCAATTCTATATAAAAAATATTTTATGTCAATAAATTCGAATATATTATTAATATATTCGAATTCTGCTCTGCTTAAATTTATTATATTGTGCATAAATAATGCTATATAAATATTATTTATATAGTATTTCGTATTTCAATGCTTTATATAATTATTGTATAATAATTTAGTATATAATAATCAAAGGATGTGATTTTTTGATTTTAGTCTTAACATTTTTAGCATTTCTAACATTATTTATAATAGTGATAAATATTTTTGCTATTTTATTTAGATTAACTGGTGTTCCTATGGAAAAAGCAAAATTTCAAGTTATCTCACTGCTTACTAGTACAGGGTTTACAACAAAAGAAAGTGAAATAATTACTCAGCATCCACTTAGAAGAAAAATAGCTAGCTGGCTTATGATTTTTAGTTATCTTAGTACTGCTATTCTAATTTCTTTTATTCTTGGAATAATCTCTAGTGGACTTGATAATGCTAAATCACTTTCAATTGCAGGTGGATTTATTGTAGGTTTTGCAATCATAGTTTTATTAATTATGAGAAGCTCTATTCCTGAAAAAGTAGAATTATTTATCGAACGTATTATTCTTAAATCAACACGTTGGCATGCTCTTCATGAAGACAAAATAATTAATGTTTTTCAAAGAAAAGGCTATGGAATTTATGAAATTTATATAGGAAAAACTAATTACTTGCTTGGGAAAAGTATAATGGAAAGTGGTCTTAAAGACTTAGAAATACAAATATTATGTATTGACCATGGTGATAAACTTATAAACTTTCCTTCACCAGACTACATATTTAATGTTAATGACAGAATAACTGTCTATGGAAATATTAAAAATATACATAACAAATTTAACTACATAAAAATTTCTAATAAAATCAAAAAGACTCCATCTGTATAACAGATTGGAGCTTTTTTCTATTTTCTACATATTGTTTCTTTTACTTCACTTGATTTAGCAAATTCAAACTTTTCAGTATACTCTACTTTCTCTACCTTACAATTTTCACCTATAATGATTTCATCTGCAACTATAAGCTTACACTCTGTATTTTCTACAAAAACTTTTTTTGCTCTTATCTCATTGCACTTGAAAACTGTCTTTTTAAGCTTACTAAATAATCCTTTTTTTCCCTCTATTGTTTGAATATGAATCTCATCTGCTAATATATCGTTACAACTACTCTTTTCACTAAAATTAATTGAAACACTATTAACTCTTAAATCACCAGACATATCAACACTTCCTAGAACCTCAAACTTATCACCTGTAAACATTCCTTTTGAAGAACATGAACCACTTATACTGCCTTGTCTAAACTTTACATCACCTTTAGATGTAAAGCTTCCAGCTACTAAAATATCTTCACAAGTTACATTTTTAGAAAAATTACCTGTACCTTTAATATTTAATGTATTTTCAAGTTCAACTTCTTTATCAGCAACAAATGTTCCAGCTACCATAAGATTTTGTGCCTTAATCTCTCCTGTTATCTCACCTGAACCACTTACTTCAATTACTCTAGCTGTAATATTACCTTTTATTTTTCCCATTCCTGCCATTGTAACATCATTAAAGTTTCCTCCATCAACTGTTTCAAAACCTTTTACTTCTAAACTTCCGCTTACTTCTGTCATCCTCTACACTCCTACTCTTCTTTTGTATATAGTAAAAAAATATCAAGGGAAACCCTTGATATTTTATTTTACCATGCTAAAATTTCCACTCCATCTTCAGTAACTAAAATTGTATGTTCAACTTGAGCTGATAATTTTCCATCAATTGTTCTTGCTATCCAACCATTGTCTTCATCAATCACAACTTCATATCTACCTTGATTTATCATAGGCTCAATTGTAAATACCATTCCTGGAACAAGAATCATACCTTGGCCTTTTTCTCCAACGTGTGCTACAAATGGCTCTTCATGAAATTCATTTCCTATACCATGACCACCAAAATCTGTAACAACTGAATATCCCTTGCCTTCAACATATGTCTGAATAGCATAACCAATATCTTCAATATGTCCCCAAGGCTTAACAGCTTCTATTCCAAGTTTTAAAGCTTCTTTAGCTGTTAAAACTAAATCTTCTGCTTCCTTTGAAACTTCACCTATTGTAAACATTCTTGATGCATCTGAATAATATCCATTTTTAATTGTAGATACATCTACATTTATAATATCTCCCTCTTTAAGAATTATATCCTCTGAAGGAATACCATGACATACCTCTTCATTTATAGAAGTACACACACTCTTTGGGAATCCCATATAGTTAAGTGGTGCTGGAATTGCATCATTAGCTACTGTATAATCATAAACTAATTTATCTATATCTGCTGTACTCATGCCAGCTTTAATTTCCTTTTCTATAAGATCAAGAACCCCATTATTAACTTCTGCTGATATTTTTATTCCTTCAATATCCTGTTTAGTTTTTAATATTTCTCTTGGAGGCATTTCTTCCCAATTTCTTCTTAAACTTTCGAATTTTTCATCAAATTCAAAATGACACTTTTTATATTTTTTACCGCTTCCACACCAGCAAGCATCGTTTCTACTTAATTTCATTTTTTCTCACTCTTTCTTTTAAAAATTGTTAACTTCTTTTAATTATACTCCTATATTTCAAATTTGTGAACTCACTTAATAAATGCTATCATAGACTAATCCTTATTATATGCCATAACAAGTTCAACTTTATGAGTGTCTTCGCTTAAATTCTCACTTATTATTTCAAAGCCATGTTTTTTATAAAAATTTACAGATTGGTTGTTATCCTTATAAACCTCTAATAATAAGTTGTTATATTTATCTTTAACGAAATTCATAAGTTTACTTCCTATTCCATTTCCTCTCTCATCATTATCTATAAAAATAGCACCAATAAAATTAACTTTTAAAAGACTAATAAATCCCTTTACTATACCATTCTCTTCATAAACATAAGTTTTACATATAGGCATATATCTCTCCCTTACAATGCTATAATTGTCTTTCCAATAATTTGAATCAATAAAATCATGTGCAGCTATTGAAGTATTTAACCAAATTTCCATAACTCTATCTATATCATCTTCTTTAAATTCTCTTATCATTTTACCCCTCTTCTTTTCCAAAATTTATATAAATTTTATCATAGAAGTACTTTTTATACTACATAATATTATTCTTATTATCTTTAAACATATTTTTTCTTTTTTCACACATACTAATCAATATATCACATACAAGAAAGGATTGACTTAAAATGAAATTTTCAAAACAAAAATTTTTAGTATTATCATTAATTTTAACGACTACATTCTCACCAGTTAGTGCTTTTGCGACTACTGTAACTCCCCCTGCAAAACAAGAATCCAAATCAAATGTAGTTGAACAATCTAATTTAGCTGTTCCTATAAATGAACAAGTACTTGTTTTTGATCATTATAATCATAATGCATTACCAGCTAACTTTAGAAAAAGCACTGATAAAATAACATCTACTAGCTGTACTAACTTAAATCTAAACGGATTAGACAAATTAAAAATTTCAGGAAGCGAGCAGTATTCTGCCGAAAACTTAGCCTTACTAAAAAAACAACTTCCAAGCAAAAAATTAGTTTTTGTTGATTTACGCCAAGAATCTCACGGATTTATCAATGGACTACCTATAAGCTGGGAAGGCAATGGCAATAAAGCAAACATAGGTCTTTCTAGAGAAGATGTTATAAAAAGAAACAATGAACAACTCTCTTCTATAAAACTATGTACACCATTAAAAATTAAAGATACAGATATAACACCTAAAGTTACATATGATGAAGAAGGATTAATACATCAAAATAAGGACTCATATATTAGAGTTACTGTCACTGATACAAGACTTCCAAAACCAGAAATGGTTGATTACTTTGTAAACGAAGTTAATAAACTTCCTAAAGATTCATGGCTTCACTTCCACTGTAAAGAAGGAATAGGTAGAACAACTACATTTATGATTATGTATGATATGATGAAAAATGCTAAAGATGTTCCACTACAAGACATTGTTACAAGACAAATCAAGCTTGGAAATCTTGAAAGTAAAGAATCATCTCTTGAAAATGAGCAAAGAATGATTTTATTCAAAGACTTTTATGAATACTGTAAAAAAGGAAACTTCAAAGAACCATTCTCAAAATTTGCACCTTCATATAAAGGAAACTAAAAAAGTAAGCCACTTATTGGCTTACTTTTTTAGTTCTCTCTTCATTTCAACATGACTAATTCCTGCTTTTATATAAGGTTCTCCTATAACTTTAAAACCTAACTTTTCATAAAATCCTTTAGCATATTCTTGCGATGGAATTTGAACAATGCTCTCTTTTAAATTATTATCAATAAATTTTAAAGCCTCCTTACAAACCCTATACCCATAATCCTGCCCTCTTTTATCTTTTCTAACTATAACTCTACTAAGGACTAAGGCATCATACCATATCCCTTTAGGTATAATCCTACAATATGCTAAAAGTTCATTATTCTCCTTAAGCATTACATGATGACATTTTTGGTCTAAATAATCTAAATCCTCCACTTTAACATTTTGTTCTATTGCAAAAACTGCAACTCGCTCTCTCATGATACTATATAGTTCATTAAGTGTTAAATTATCAAACTCTTTTATAATAATCTCCATATTACCCCCTCAAAAACCTATATTTTCCATTTGTGATTATTATAAATAATACCATAATAATTTATAATAATCCATTTTTTCACTTCTATTTAAAATTAAAACTTTTTTTATTATTTATTTGAAAAATTTCTATAAACAGAGTACTATTTTATAAAAGGATGCTTTTTAGTATTTTAATTGAACTTAGGAGGAAATTTTTATGTTAAGTAAAAAATTATTAGATGCTCTTACAGAGCAAGTTAACTTTGAATTTTATTCATCATATACTTATTTAGCTATGTCAGCTTATGCTGAATCAATTGATTTTATAGGAGTTGCTAACTACTTTAGAGTTCAGGCTAAAGAAGAATTAGATCATGCTATGAAATTCTACGACTACCTATTCCAAAAAGGTGGATTTGTAGAACTTGCACAAATCACAAAACCTACTATTCAATACAATAGCATAAAAGATTTATTTGATGCTGCTTATCAACATGAGCAACTTGTAACGAAAAAAATTTATAACCTTGCTGATATAGCAACAGAAGAAAGAGAACATGCAACTCTTAGCCTTTTACAGTGGTTTATAGATGAGCAAGTTGAAGAAGAAAATAATTTTATTACTATATTAAAGAAAGTTAAAAGATTCGAAGACAATCCAACAGGAATGTATATGTTAGATGATGAATTAGCTACAAGAGTTTATGTACCACTAACTCCTCAAGCTTAAAAATATAATCTAAGGTATTTAATAAATTTAGGATATTTCTAAATTTACTAAATACCTTTTCTTTTTATATAACAAAAAACCTAGCAGATAAATCTACTAGGTTCTATGGTGCGACTAAGTCTATAAGCCGGGTTCTGTATTAGACAATCATCTATCTACGACTGCTGTTGCCAACAATCTCTAGCGACACACCCGAGGACTGAGCGGGTCACTCTTAAATGCCCTCTTATCGGTCTTGCTTCAAGTAGGGTTTACATAGCTATAATGTCACCACTATACTGGTGCGCTCTTACCGCACCGTTCCATCCTTACCTAGATAAATCTAGGCGGTTTATTTCTGTTGCACTTTCCTTAGGGTCACCCCCACTGGCCATTAACCAGTACCACGCCCTGTGAAGCCCGGACTTTCCTCCCCTTATTTCTAAGCGGCGATTGTCTGGCTTACTCGCAGAACTTATCTTATCACAGAATTTTAAAATTTGCAAGTTTTTATAGTAACAACATTATCCTTTTATATTTGTTTACTTAATTAATTCATGTTTTTATTTCAATCAACAAAATATCTTATTTATAATAATATAATAAAGCACCCAACAGACAAACTAAAAGAGCTGCTGGAAATGTTATAACAGATGACATCAATATAAAACCTATAATTCCTAAACAAAGAAACTTTATTGTTTTAAATTCACTTGTACAACTGTTATTTTTAGGTATTTTAAATCCATTACTCCTTTTTTTATTAAACAATCTCTTAACATCGTAACAAAGCTTATAAGCATCCTCTTTTATCTCATCATACTCATTAACTTTTCTTTTTTTCATTTTATATTTTTTCTTACTTCCCCTGTAACCACTAGTATCCTTACAACTATAATAAGTATATTTTGGTCTTCCAAACATATAAATCACCTATATTTATTATCTCTCGTAATATTTTATGATTTACTACTCTCTTACTGTGTCTAAAATACAAACAAAAAAGTTATATCAAAAATAACTTTGATATAACTCTCACTTTAAAAAGCTTCTTTTAATCACCAACACCAAAATCAGTGTTTTCAAAAAGAACCTCTATTCTTTCATTGTTTCTTAAATAAGCATACTCTTTTTCAAACCATTTAATGAGTTCTTCATCTCGTTTAAACTTCGTTGTATTTTCTGTCCAAATATTTATTGTAGCTCTTGGAAATTCACTCTCAACAATTTCAATATCTCTTTTAATCATTTCTTTAGTTTGACCTTGTATACCTACCATAAGACATATAGAATCATAATAATTTTTCACTTCATCTATACTCTTATATCTAACATTTTTATTTAAAACTTCATTTCTAAATTCATCATCGAATGTTTCAATTCCTGTTTTAAACAACACTTCAACACCTTCAAAGAAATCCTTTATTTTTTGAAGTTTCTTTCTATAACACCAATGTGCTTCAAAATATAATTTCTTAATATTTTTTTCCTGAACTATTTTTTTAATTTCTTCTAAATCCTCTTGCGGTATCTCAAACACACTTCCAGAATTTATTACTTCAAGAACACCTTTTTTTCCAGTAATTTGTGCAAGTATTGGCTTATTAACACTTCTAACTTCGCATTTATCTGTTGAATTATCTTCTATATAGTCACAAAAACTACACTTTCCCCATACACAAGGAAAACTTTTTAATAAAACAATTTCTCTTTCATTTTTACCATTTATAATATTATATCTATCCAATTATTTCACACCCTTTATTTTAGTTTATTTTTCATTGAAGTAGTCATTCTTTTCATCACTATTAATGAAACTCCTGTACAGAATAATTGGTTTCCATAATCAGTAAGTGCTTGCATTACCAGAGCTGCTGGTACTGGCCCCATCCCTATACCTTTTAAAAGTAAATAGATATAAGTTGATGCTGAAGGTGTAATTCCTCCATAAACATAAACTGTTATTATTGCACTAGATGAGCTTACAAATAGTATTACTATTAACATAGACCAGAACATTTTTTTCATATCTACCCAGCCTTTTCTATAAAGCCAAGCAATTAAAAGTCCATTAAATATTTGAACTGGTGCATAATAAAATGATGATGGGTCAAATATAAACCCAGATAATATTGAACCTACTACACCAACTATGACACCTTCAATAGGTCCCATAACCATTGCAACAAGATTTGTTCCAATTGCATCTAAATAAATAGGTATTCTAAAAGTCATTGCAATAAAAGGGGCTATTACATTTATTGCGATACCAATGGCCATAAATGCCATTTTAAAGCTAGTTAGCTTTCTCATTTGATCTCTCCTTTGGTAATATAATTAACCATTGAAGAACTGTAATTCACTAGAGTGTCTACTGTTTTCTAGCCTAGGCTTTTAATACTCTGTTTTTTATTAACTGCAAGTTTAACGTCTAATAAAGTGTCTTTTATTATAATTTAACCTAAAAAATGCTGCAACAAGGAATAATGCTTTGTTACAGCTACAGTTCCTAGTTTTTTATAGAAGGATGGTTACGAACTTCTACTAGATACAATATCTAGATTTTTATTAAATATTTTTTCAAATATTCTTTTATTATTATATCATTATTTTTAACATATTCAATATAAAAAATATTTAACCTTTTGCTCATTAGCTACTATCAAATTTAATTTCTAACTAAATCAAGGTTCACTACATATTCTGGTGCACTTGGAATAAAAGCCTTTATTATATATGATTCACCATTAAAATATCCTTTATATTTAATATTATTTATTGTAATAGTTGTAATATCAAAATTTTTACTTAGACCACTTGGTATTTCTAGTTTTGCTCCCTGTGAATTTACTATGTTATCCTCACCAACTATTTGTACTCTTCTATTTACTCCTATAATTCCATTTACATAAATAGGTGAATTTGTATGTTCTTTAATAACAAATAAATTATTTGTATTTGGTTCATAGTTTTGTTCTAATAAATCTGCTACAGTAACATTTTTTCCATTATAAGTTACACTTTCTATTGGATTTTTTGCATTAGCAACAAATTGTGCTAGTATATATCCATTTGCATTGTTAATTTGTTTTGTTAAAAGTTCTTCCCCATATTGATTTATTATTATAACATCAACACCAGCTTCATCACTGTTTTCGTTACTTAGAGGTAATGACTCTAAATTATCATCTATTGAATATTGTGGTTTTATCCCTAAACCATCTTTCACTACTATTGTTATTGTATCTCCTAATTCTCTAAATGTTAAATCTGATATATCTCTAACTGTTGTTTTTTTTCCATTATTTAAAACTTCTATAATATTTGGTTGCTGTTTAATCTGATTTGCAACTGTTTCATTTACCCTTCCTGACATCTCATAACTTTTTACTAAAACCCCTTCTTCGTTAATCACCTTAACTTTTACTGTTTTAGTTTTTTGTTTAGCAACCTCACTATTAATTGTTTGAGTCGCATTTATATTTTCTATCATTGTTGGTTGAACATTTGCTAACATTTTTACCTCCTCCAAAACTTTAATACTTTTTTTAATTTAATTTATGTTTTTATTATAAAAAATTTTAAATTGGTTTTCAATATTTTGAAAATATAAAAATGTAATACTTTTTTATATTTTATGTATATAATATTCAATATTTTTCTTTATAAAAAAGTATACTCTTTATTTTTTATTGACAATTCATGAATATTTCATAAATTATACATATTTTTTCTATATATGTAATAACCTTTTTTCTTATATGTAATAAATTTTTAAATAACATAAAAAAACTATAACATAAATTTTATAATACCTTTATGTTATAGTTCTTCTAATATTAATTTGATTTTACATTCTAAATTTAAACGGATCTTCTGCTTTTGTTGAAATTACAAATTCAAGCTTTTCATTCATATCTTTAAGTTCCTTTTGAAGCTTTTTGTTAACTTCTATTAACACTGGCCACTCTGATTTAAAGTGTCCTATATCAAGTATAGACATTCCCATCTCTGTATAATCTGAAACCATATGATAAGTTGTATCCCCTGTTATTACAAGATCAACACCTTTGTTCATTGCATCTGAAAAATAACTTTGACCACTTCCATTTACAATAGCTATTTTTTTAATAATCCTTTCAGGATCTCCTGAATATCTAAGACCTGATAAACCAAATGCTTTGTAACAAATATCCATTATTTCATCAAGAGTTAGTTCCTGTTCTAATGTTACAATTCTTCCAATCCCAGCATTATTATCTGCTTTATGCCTATCTATAATCTCTTCTGATTTAAATCCAAGCATATCAACTATAGTATCATTTATTCCCTCTCTAACTGAGTCCCAATTTGTGTGAGCTGAATATAAATTTATATCATTTTGAATAAGTTTTATAATCTTTCTACCTT
>JBOGAY010000100.1:0-13393 GCA_051655925.1 Sarcina sp.
TTTACAATTTTTTTATTATCCAAATAATATAGCAGCAGGTGGAGTTTCAGGGTTAGCTTTAATAATTAATAGTTATACAGGAATAGCACCTGGAATAGTTATGAATATATGTAATGTTATTTTATTTTCATTAGCGCTGATATTTATTGGTAAAGAATTTGCAGCGAGAAGTGTATATGCTGCATTTGGTACATCAATAGCTTTAAGTATTTTGGAAAAAGTATTTCCCAATGTAGTTATAACTACTGATCCAATGCTAGCAGTGGTTTTTGGAAGTGCTATAGCAGCATTAGGTATAGCTATGGTATTTGATCAAAATTCATCAACAGGAGGAACTGCAATAGTTGCAAAACTTTTAAATAAATATTTTAAAATGAATATTGGGAAGTCACTATTAATGGCAGATTGTGTTGTGGTTATTTTAGCATTAATTGCATTTGGAGTGGAAAAAGGATTATATGGAATGTTATCTTGTTTCATTATGGGATTCATGATTGATAAAATTATTGAAGGGTTCAATGATTGCAAGCAGTTAATAATTGTTAGCTCAAAGTATGAAGAACTAAGAGGGTTTATATTGAACAGTGTAGACCGAGGTTGTACAAAAATTAAAGGAACAGGTGCTTATTCTAATGATGAAGTTAGTATATTATATGTTGTAGTTAGTAGAAAAGAGTTCATAACTTTAAAAAATGAAATTAAAAAAATAGACCCTAAAGCATTCATTACTGTTAGTGATGCTAAAGAGGTTTTAGGGGAAGGTTTTACAGCACTTGTAGAAAAATAAGAATAGGTAACTTACAAAAAAATTCAACTTTTTCTCAAAAGTATGATATAATGTTTGAAGAATGATGGATAATGTAATAAATTATTAAGATTTTAATTATGAAAAATACTATACATGAAAAATTGTTAGGAGTGTTTAGATGATAGAATTTAAAAATGTCTCTAAGGTTTATAATAAGAATGTAAAAGCTTTAACGAATGTTGATTTAACAATTGACTCAGGAGAGTTTGTATTCTTAGTTGGACCAAGTGGAGCGGGAAAATCAACATTTATAAAAATGTTATTAAAGGAAGTTGAACCAACATCAGGAACAATAATGATGAGTGGAACAGAACTTGCAACAGTCAAAAGAAGAGAAATACCGTATTATAGAAGAAAGATAGGAATGATATTCCAAGACTTTAGACTTATACCTACATTGAATGTTTATGAAAATGTTGCATTTGCAATGAGGGTTGTTGAATCTTCTCCAAAGGAGATCAGAAAAAGAGTTCCTATGGTTCTTTCATTAGTAGGATTATCAAATAAATATAAAATGTTCCCTCATGAATTATCAGGAGGAGAACAACAAAGGGTTTCAATGGCAAGAGCTATTGTTAATAATCCACAAGTTCTTATAGCAGACGAGCCTACAGGAAACTTAGACCCAGATACATCAAAAGAAATCATGGCATTAATAGATGATATTAATAAGTCAGGGACTACTGTTATTATGGCTACTCACGCAAAAGATATAGTTGATGACATGCAAAGAAGGGTTATAGCTATTGATAAGGGTGAAGTTGTAAGAGATGAAAGAAAAGGAGGATATGAGGATGAAGCTAAATAGTTTTTTATACTTTATCGCAGATGCCTTTAAAAGTTTAAAAAGAAATATGACTATAAGTATAGCATCAGCAGCTACTGTTTTAACTACACTAGTAGTTTTAGGAGCATTCTTAATAACTGCTATTAATGTTAATTTAGGAGTTCAAGATGTTCAAAATAAGGTTGAGATTAAAGTCTTCTTAAATAATGATATTACAGCAGCACAACAAAGTGCAATTGAAGCAAAAATAAAATCTGTACAAGGTGTTAAAGATGTTGAATATGAGACAAAAGCACAAGCTCTTGTTAATTTCAAGGCACAATTTGCAAATGATCAAGAAATATTAGAGGGGTATAATGAGACTAATAACCCATTACCAAACTCATTTATAGTAAATCTAGATCAACCAATTGTAGCAGATACTGTGCAACAAGCACTTACACCAGATGGTAAACTTATGCCAGGAATTAACCAAATAGGTAATGATCAAGAAATGATTAAGACAATTACATCATTTGCTAATACAGTTAAATGGGTAGGATTAATTCTATTTACTGTTCTTATAGGAGTTTCATTATTCTTAATTATTAATACAATTAAGATTACTGTTTATTCAAGAAGAAGAGAAGTAGGAATTATGAAGTTTGTTGGAGCAACAGACTGGTTTATAAGGTGGCCTTTTGTTATTGAGGGTATCGTTATAGGACTGGTTGGTTCGATATTATCAATAGGAGTAATTTATGGAATTTACTCATGGCTATTTGAATCAGCAGTTCAAGGTGGTGGATTCTATGCAGCAGAATTTATCCGTCCATCATACATTTTAACTACTATGTCATGGCAGTTCATAGGAGCTGGTATAATAATTGGTGCAGTAGGAAGTATAATTGCATTAAGAAAGTTCTTAGATGTATAATTTAGGAATATAGTATATAATAAGCTTAAAATACTTACAATTAGAAATAAGAGGAAGTATTTTAAGCTTTTTTTTATTTAAGGGGTGAATTTTTTGAGAGAAAAAGAAATTAAAGCTATGTATACAAAAAGAGGAACTATGAAAAATTGGCAAGTTATTGTATTGGTTATAACTTGTTCAATGACATCAATTTTAGTAGGGAATAGACTTACAGCAAAAGGGGTTTTGCCAATAACGTCAAAGTCAGATGTACAAAAGACATTTAAAGATATAAAAGATATAGATAAATATTCTAAGTTGTTTTCGGTAAGGGATCAAATATATCAATACTATGATGGTGAAATAGATGAAAATAAACTTGTAGAAGGCGCAATTAAAGGAATGACAATGGGACTTGAAGATCCTTATACATATTATATGAATAAGGATGAATTTAATAGTTTTATGGAGCAAAATTCTGGAGAATATATGGGCGTTGGAATACAAATGGGAATCGAAGGAGAAAATCTTTTAGTTGTAGAAGCTCTAGAAGGTGGTCCTGCATATAAGGCTGGGATTGAAAATGGAGACATATTAAAAGCTATTAATGGTACAGTTGTAACATCAAAAGACATGGAAAAAACAGCATCTATGTTAAAGGGAAAAGAAAAAGAGTTGCTTAAAATTACAATTGTAAGAGATGGGAAAGAAATGATTAAGGATGTTACTAGGGATGTTGTGAAAACAATCAATGTTAAAGGTGAGATGATAGATGAAAATATTGGTTATATACAAGTTAAAGCATTCGAAGAGCATGTAGCTGAAGATTTTACTAAAAAACTTAAAGAGCTTCAAAATGATGGAATGAGAGGACTTATTTTAGATTTAAGAGGAAATCCAGGTGGGTATATGACAGAGTGTGTTGGTCTTGTATCGAACTTTATTAATAAGGGAGAGCCAATAGTAACAACGATAGATAAGTATGGAGAGAAGGAAAAAAATCTTTCTAAAGGTGGAATTGCAAAAGATTTACCATTAGTTGTTCTTATTGATGGAGATTCAGCATCAGCTTCAGAAGTTGTTTCAGGTGCTATTAGAGATTATGGTGTTGGAACTCTTATAGGGGAAACTTCTTTTGGTAAAGGAATTGTTCAAGTACCAGTATCACAGCCAGATGGAGGTGCTTTAAAAATAACAATTTCAAAGTACTATACTCCAAAAGGAGAAAATATTCATGGAACAGGAATTAAACCAGATATAGAGATTAAATATCCTAAGGATTTAAGAGGTAAGCCTTATGAAAGGGAATTAGATCCTCAATTTGAAAAAGCTATGGAAGTGATAAATGACAAAATTAAGTAGGGGTTAAATAAAATGAATTTTTTATATGAGAGTGCATTAGATTTTGCTACAATTATAATGAAGCCGGTGGTTTTAACTGCATTAGTAGTTATTGCTTTTCATCTTCATAGGAAAAATAAAAATATAAAAAAGGGACAAAAATTATTTGTAAAAGGTTATCCAGAAAGGGCGCTAGATATGACTTTATCATCTATCGCTTTAGGATTAATCTTTGGATTTGTAATATTTCTAGGTTATAGAGGTATAGTGGGATATGTTGATTTATCTCAAGAGATAGTCATAATGTTTTTAATATCTTTATTTGCTAGCAATTTAGCTAGTAGATTTATTTGTTTTGCTTATTCAGGAAGCATTATATGTCTTTTAATATTACTTATAGGACAATTTACAGCTACTATAGGAATTGAAGATACTATTAGTGCAAAAGCTATGAGTATAATATTATTAGTGGGTATTTTGCATATTTCAGAAGCTATACTTGTATTTTTTGATGGGGCAAAAGGAATAGTTTACTATTATCGAAGTACTGAAAATGATATTATAGGTGGATATAAATTATCAAGAAGGTGGGTGATTCCACTTTTATCATTTCTAACATATACAGGATATAGTGCAGTTAGTTATAATGAACCTAAAATGAGTAAAGTTAAAAAGTCAGCTTTTAAAATAGGAATCTATGGGATTTGTTTGATATTTTTAGCAAAAATAGCTATAGGAAATTATATTTTAGAAATTTTTGTGGCGGTTATGATGGCTATCGGACATGAATATATAACAGGTCATATATTTAATAAGAGTGATAAAGAAAAAATATTTATATCAAATGATGGAATAAGTGTTTTAGATTCTTTGAAATGTGGGAAAGCTAGAGAGGTAGGAATCGAAGCAGCTGATAAAATAACGTATGTAAATAATATAAAAACTAATGATAGTAAATTTTTAGAGTATATTATTGATAATAAAGATACACAAGAAGTAGTGTTAACTGTAAAAAAATATAATGGAAAAATAGAACAATATGAACTAAAATTAGAGAGTATAGATGAATTAGGTGTGGTGCTTGTACCAGCAAAAAATCCACAGCCAATTATTAAAAATCAAGAAAATTTAGATTTTAGTTTTGAAGAAATATTGAAAAATATAGAAATTTAAATAAAAAGTCAGCTATACATTAAATAGCTGACTTTTTTGGAGGGTGAGGAATGGAAGAACTTAAAATACAATCAAAATTTAAACCGATGGGAGATCAACCAAAAGCAATTGATAGTCTAGTTGATGGAATTAATAAAGGATTAAAAGGGCAAACACTTTTAGGTGTAACTGGTTCAGGAAAAACTTTTACTATGGCAAATATAATAGAAAGAACTCAAAAGCCTACATTAATTCTTGCTCATAATAAGACTTTAGCAGCACAACTTTGTTCAGAGTTTAGAGAGTTTTTCCCAGACAATATAGTTGAATATTTTGTTTCATATTATGACTATTATCAGCCCGAGGCATATATAGCACAAACAGATACTTTTATAGAAAAAGATGCATCAATAAATGATGAAATAGATAAACTTCGTCACTCAGCTACAGCGGCGCTTTTAGAAAGAAGAGATGTAATTATTGTAGCATCTGTATCTTGTATTTATGGGCTTGGTAATCCAGAGATGTATAAGAGTTTAACAATTTCATTAAGACCAGGGATGATAAAAGATAGAGATGAAGTAATAAGAAAACTTATAGATATTCAATATGAAAGAAATGATATAGACTTTGCTAGAGGAACATTTAGAGTTAGAGGAGATATTCTTGATATTATCCCTGCAAATTCATCAGAAATAGGTATAAGAATAGAGTTCTTTGGAGATGAAGTTGAAAGCATTAAAGAGTTTGATGTTTTAACTGGTAATATAGTTGCTAATAGAAAACATATAGCAATTACACCGGCATCGCACTTTGCAGCGTCAGAGGAAACTTTAAAGAGAGCTATTGTTGAAATAGAAGCAGAGCTTGAGGAAAGATTAAAAGAGCTAAATGCAGAAGATAAACTTTTAGAAGCTCAAAGATTAAAACAAAGAACAAATTATGATATAGAAATGATTAGAGAAATGGGATATTGTCAAGGAATAGAAAACTATTCAAGAATTTTAGATGGTAGACCAGCAGGGATTGCACCAGAAACTTTACTTGATTACTTCCCAGATGATTTTCTTATGTTTATAGATGAAAGTCATGTTACATTGCCACAAGTTAGAGCAATGTATGGTGGAGATAGGTCAAGAAAATTAAATTTAGTAGAGTATGGATTTAGACTTCCATCTGCTAGAGATAATAGACCACTTAGATTTGAAGAATTTGAAGAAAAGGTAAATCAGGTTGTGTATGTCAGTGCAACACCAGCTGAGTATGAAATTGATCATTCAGATAATATAGCAGAACAGATAATTAGACCAACAGGGCTTTTAGATCCAATTATTGAGGTTAGACCTTCAAGAAGTCAGGTTGATGATTTATATGCACAGGTTCAAAAAATTACTAAAAGAGGTTTTAGAACATTAGTTACAACTCTTACAAAAAGAATGTCAGAAGATTTGACAAAGTATTTTAAGGAACTTGGTGTTAAATGTACTTATATGCATTCAGATATTGATACAGTTGAAAGAATGAAAATTATAAAAGAACTTAGAATGGGAGAAGTTGATGTTTTAATTGGAATTAACCTTTTAAGAGAAGGGCTTGATATTCCTGAAGTTGCACTTGTAGCAATTCTTGATGCTGATAAAGAAGGATTTTTAAGATCAGAGACTTCACTAGTTCAGACAATAGGAAGAGCGGCTAGAAATTCAGAGAGTAAGGTTATAATGTATGCTAATAACATAACAAAGTCTATGGCAAAAGCTATGGAGGAAACAGAGCGAAGAAGAAAAATTCAAATGGATTATAATGAAGAACATGGAATTACTCCAACTACTGTAAGTAAAGCTATTAGAAATATTTTAGAAGTTTCAGAAGAGGTTGTTGCACAAGAGAAAACAGCATATGAAGTTGTAAAAGAAACTGCTCAAGAGAAAAATATTTCAATTGAAGATTTGATTATTAAGTATGAGGAAGAAATGAAAGAAGCAGCTAAAAATATGCAGTTTGAAAGAGCTGCACAGCTTAGAGATTTAGTTATAGATTTGAAAAAAAGTATAGAATAAATCTATTTTGAAATTATATTGATAATTATAGAATATAGATTAGGTGTAAGGTAAGGATAAAGAAAATATTAAATAATAAAATAATTTTGATATATAAATGGGGTGAAGGTATGAAGAAATTTATAAATGTTTATTGTCTTAGAAATGATGAAAAATTTAAAATTCATATTGAAAATGATGGTAATGAGTATGAGCTTTATTGTACTGATATTGCAGAGATAACAAGCGATTTGAAGTTTATTACAAAAGGAATAGAAAAAGATATTGAAATTGAAGATCCTGTTAAAGGTAAAAGAACATATTTTGTTGTAAAAATGGATGGATACGAAGATGAAATTTTTGCAGAAAGAAAATTACCTTTAAAAGGAGCTTGTAATTTTAGAGATTTAGGCGGATTTAGAACAACAGAAGAAAAGAGAGTAAAGTGGGATAAATTTTACAGATCAGATGCATTAAATGTTTTAACTAAGGAAGATATAAAGTATTTAGAGGATATAGGGATAAAAGGAATTTTAGATTATAGAGCAAAATCAGAGGCAGAGGCAGAAAAAGATTTAGAAATAAAGGGAACTAGTTATTTTAATGTTCCAGCTATGATAACATTAGAAGATAATGATGAAAGTATGCAGGGGAATTTCAATATGGAGTTTTTATTTGAAAATTTAGAGAAAATTCCACAGCTACAAGATCCAATAGCTTTTATGATAAAAGGATATGAATCTATGGCTTTTGAAAATAAAGCTTTTAAAAAGATGATAGAACTTATGGAAGATGAAAGTGAAATTCCATTTGTTCAACATTGTACATCTGGAAAAGATAGAACTGGTATAGGATCAGCTCTTATATTATTAATGTTAGGAGTAGACTTAAAAAGCGCAAAAGAAGATTATCTAGCTAGTAATGATTATAGAAAAGAGTATAATCAAATGGTAAAAAATAAATTTGCAGCTTTTCTTATAGATAAAAAAAGAGCGGACTTATTTGATCTTATGTTAGAAGTAAAAGAAGAATATTTTGATGCTATTTTTAAATGTATTTTTGAAAAATATTCTACATTAGAAGAGTATTTTGAGAAAGAATATGACTTAACAAAAGAAAAGATAGGGATGTTAAAAGAAAAGTATCTATATTAATTTAAATATGGGTCTTAATAATATTTAGTTTAAGTGATAAATTTATCGGAAGAGATTAACTATTATATTTTTTATTAATAATGAAGAATAGTACAAAATGGAAGCAAAAAAGCTTCCATTTTTTTATTTTAGGAATATTTTTAAGAAAAAAATAATAAAGATTTCATATACCTTTAAGTAACATTTGCTAACTATATTTTAAAAATCAAAAAAGGAAAAAAATATAATAAAAAATGTACGTATAAAAGAAATTATGAATAAAATTAGTAATAATAGTTAAAAATATTTAACTGTATGGTAATAATTTCAAAAGGAGGTATAATTAAGTAGAGAGGGTTAAGGAAGAGAGGAAAGACTATGGATTTTAAGGAAAGTAAAGGAATCAAAATTGGTGGAATAATAATAGCATCTGTTTTAGCGATAGTGGGTGCAATATATTTTACCGCTGGAGGTGGACAAGTGTCTAATAAGGATAATAATGCTAGTATAAAAGATAATAATATTAATATAAACGATGCGATTGAAGAAGAAGATATTGAGGAATTATTAGATGAAGAAACTGCAAGTGTATTTTCAACTGTGAGAGAGAATGTTGGTAATTTAGTTGTTTTATGTAATAAGCAATATATGTTAGGTGAAAATTATATACCAGATGATTTAATAGTACCAAAGGTACATTTAACACATCCTGCAACATATGAGCAAAGTCAGTTAAGAGAAGAGGCGGGAAAAGCTTTAGAAGATATGTTCAAGGATGCTAAAAAAGATGGACTTGAAGATTTATATCTTGTAAGTGGTTATAGATCATATAACTATCAAAATCAAATTTTTACAACATCATTAAAAAATAGAGGAAAAGAACATACAGAAAAATATATGGCAAAACCAGGGCATAGTGAGCATCAAACAGGACTAACTGCTGATATATCAACTAGAAGTATGGGCTTTGCACTTGAAGAATCTTTTGAAAACACAAAAGAAGGTCAATGGCTTGCAAAAAATGCTCATAAATATGGATTTATTTTAAGATATCCAAGAGAGCGAGTAGAGACTACAGGATACGCATATGAACCTTGGCACTTTAGATATGTTGGAACAGATATAAGTGAGTATATGTACAAAAATGAAATAGTACTAGAAGATTTACATGAAACAGTAAATGCAAATAGTGAGGCAGTGGGATAAAAATAGAGAAAAAGCATTATATGTAGATAAATATCTATATATAATGCTTTGAGTTTTAAATATGAAATTGTTTTAAGATAATACTTAAAATAATTTCATATTTTTATATTATTTTGAATTTTTTTTACCCTCTAAAAGTGCTAATGAAACTGCTCCAAGAACTCCAGCGTCAGTACCAAGTTTAGCATGAACTACTTCACAATTATCACTCATTACTTTGAAGTTTCTTCTTTTAACAACTTCTCTAACTTTTTCAAATATTTCTTCACCAGCGTTAGAAACACCACCACCGATAACAACCATAGAAGGATCAAACATAGTTATAATGTTTGCAACACCTATACCTAAGTAATTAAGAGCTCCATCAATAATTTCTTTAGCTACTGAATCTCCATTTTTAGCTTCAACGAAAACTTCATAAGAAGTTACTTTTTCATAGTTTCTAAGAGAAGTTTCAACTTTACTTAAAAGAGCTTGGTTAGCTTTTTTAGCAATTGCAGTTCCTGATGATAAAGCTTCAAGGCAACCATAGTTTCCACATCCACAAATAGGACCACTAGTATCAACTGTCATATGTCCTACTTCAAGAGCATTAGAAGTACTACCTCTATATAACTCTCCATTTACTATGGCACCACCGCCAACTCCTGTACTTACAGTAACAAAGACCATATTCTTTTTACCTTTACCAGCACCAAGAACATATTCGCCAATAGTTGCTACATTTGCGTCGTTATCAAGATAGAAATCTATATCAAATGATTTTTTTAATTCACTAACGATTTTAAAGTTAGCAAATGGTAAATTTGGACTAGCTAAAATTTCACCATTTTCTAAATCTAAAACACCAGGTGATCCAATTCCTACACAAAGAATTTCATCTAGATTTGATTTAGTTTCAACAATAACTTTTTCAATTGAAGTAACAATATTTTCTATAACTTTTTTTTCGCCAAGATGGGCTTCTGTTGGAACTACAAACATACTTTGAACCTTTCCATCCATATTAGCAATAGCAGTACTTATCTTAGTTCCACCAAGATCTATACCTATAACATATTTTTTCATAAGACACCTCCGTAAATGTAAATTGAATTATTAAAATTATACTAACTCGACTTGAGTTTCTATTTCTTTATTGTTAAATTTTAATTTCCCTGCACTTATTATTATACATGCAATTATAAGAGCTGCAACTGCAATTGGGAATAATAATTTTTCATGTCCGCTACTTAACAAGTGTCCACCTAATTGGTTACCAATAATTTGAGGTATACAAAGAAATACATTATTTATTCCCATATATTCTCCAAGTTTTTCTTTTGGTGCTACATCTGGAATAAGTGCATAAAATACAACCTGAAGAATAACATAGCCTATACCAGATAGTAAAGTAAATACCCAAAGAATAGGAAGTGAGAATGCAAAAATTCCTACAAAAAATCCTAAACCGTAGATAACACAAGCAATGAATAATATAAGCTGTTTATTTGCTTTATCACACCATCTACCAACAAAATAAGAGAAGATTAATCCCATAAATGTAAATACTGCAAGAGCAGCACTAATATTTGAACTTGAGAAGTGGCTTACTTTTTCAAAATAAGGAACCATAAAAGGCATAACAAGTCCATATCCTAGGTAAAAGAAGAATGCAGTCATGAAAACTCTCATAGCAGCAGCATTTTTCAAAAAGTCTAAGCTAAGTTTAGATGGCTTTTGGAATTTTGAAGTATCCTCTTTTATCATAAACATAGCAATTAAAGTTGGTATTAGAAGTAATGCTAATACTAAAATAAAAGGATATACAGGATTTATGTTATATAAATAAACACCAAATATGAAGAAAATAACTCCACCTAATGACATTAATAATTTTCCCCAACCATTAACAAGGCCAATTTGATTTGGTTCAACTGATTCTGGCATAAGAGAGAAGTAAGGTCCTTGGTAGAAGTTTACAACACCATACAGTAAAGTAGCAAATAAGAACATAAACATATATTTAGTTGAAACACCAAGTGCTATTAAGAATATAGCAGCAAGGACTGTTCCAAGAATAATCCATGGTTTTCTTTTTCCAATTTTACTATTTGTTCTATCACTTATAATTCCAGCAATATATGGCATGAAAATACCTGTTATAGGCGCCATCATAACTATATTTGCGATTGCATTTGCAGAAGTAGTTGTTGTTCCTATAATCATAGGAATAACAGTACTATTCATATTCCATATTATTCCTATCCCCATGCTTGGTAAAGCAACTAAGAAAGGAATCCATGGGCTTTTTTTCTTTTGTTCCATTAAATAAATACCTCCTAAATTTAAAAAAATAGGAAACGTTTTCAAAAAGTTTCCAGTATATTTACAATATAATAATTGCAAAAATAAATCAAAAAGGTTAAATTAAGATATCAATATAAAACAAAAGTTAAAATATTAAATTATAATTTATATTTCACAGGAAAATTGAGTTTATTAAAAAAAATAAAAATTTGATATTATATTTATAAAATTTATACTTGAAATATTAAATATAAATAAAAAATTATTTAAACAAAAAAGCCATGAAAAATTCATGGCCTTTTTTATTTATTAAAGGAGTTCTTTTCTAAGCTCAGCTGCTGATTTAGGTGAAAGAAGTCCGTAAGGGATGTCAAATACTGTTTTAGCACCTGAAATACCTTGTTCTGCCAGTCTGTAAGTAGCTCTTGCATAAGCAACAAGAACGCTTGATGTGAATTCAGGATTACTATCAAGGTCAAGTGAGAATTCAAATTTTTGTTTAATTCCTTCACTTGTTTCACCTGTTCTAATAACAAATCCTCCATGAGGCATTCCTGAGTGGTTAGCTTTTAATTCTTCTTCTGATATGAAGTTAACTTCTGTATCATAATCTGAGAAGTAGTTAGGCATTTCAACTATTTCTTTTTGAATTTTAGTTGTGTCAGCACCTTCGTTAATTACAACATAGCAAACTCTTAAATGTTTTTGTCTTGTTGTTAATTCAGGATTTTTACCAGCTCTAACAGCTTCTAAAGCTTCTTCTCTAGGAACTGTATATTGTCTAGCATCTTTAACACCTTCGATTCTTCTGATAGCATCTGAGTGACCTTGGCTTACACCATTACCCCAGAATGTGTAATCTGTAGCATTTGGTAACACACAATTAGCTAATAATCTGTTTAATGAGAATAGACCTGGATCCCAACCAACTGAGATAAGTCCAACTTTTCCTGATTCTTTAGCAACTGCATCAACTGCATCAAAATATTCAGGGATTTTTGCATGTGTATCAAAACTATCGACTGTGTTAAACATTTTAACAACCATTGGTCCTTGTTCAGGAAGGTCTGTTGCAGAACCACCACAAAGGATCATTACATCTATATCGTTTTTGTAGTTTGCTAATGTTGAGATATGGAACATTGGTAATCCATTTTCCTCTATTTGACTAGCATCTCTTCTTGTAAATATTCCTTTAAGCTCCATATCTGGATTGAATTTTAAGGCTTTAATAACACCTTTACCAAGGTTACCGTAACCGATAATACCTATTCTTATTTTGTTCATAGTAATAGCCCTCCTAAATTTAATATTGAATATCATTATTTTATCACAGTGTACATTAAATAATAACCATTATAAATGATTTTTTTTAAAATATTAAAAATTTCTCTATTTTAGTATAAACATTTTTTGAAAAATGATAAAAAATAATTATAATTTCATTTATGAAAAGGTTTTAATTGGTTTTTGTAGAATATATATAGTAGTAAGTGTTAAAATTTAGGAGGTATTGATTAGATGCAAAGAGTTTTTCCAAAAATAAATATTAATAATGTAAGTGAGAAAGAAATAGGTAATTTAATATTTACTTATGAAAATTGCAAATATCCTGGCGGAGTTAAAAGAGTAAAAGAGAAAAGTTCAAAAAATGTAGAAATACCAAATAAGCATATAGATTTTACAACAGAGTTAATTATGATTCATAGAGATAAAAAGGGAAATAAACAAAAGTATATGATAGAA
>JBOGAY010000101.1:0-9087 GCA_051655925.1 Sarcina sp.
TAAGTAGTGAGTAGTAAATTTAGACATTTAATTTGAAATTATAAATCGTTGGAACGCCGTATGAGCTGGAAACACTCACGTACGGTGTGAAGTGGGGGAAAACTCGGAGATTGTATCAAGGAGTGACCTATCACTATAGCTACTATCAGAGGTCAGGTTCAAAAACTTGGATGCTCAGCTGATTACACAAGAGAAGCATTCACAATGGATGAGAACGTAAGTAAGGCTGTTAGAGAAGTGTTCGTAAGACTTTACAACAAAGGGCTTATATACCAAGGTAATAGAATTACTAACTGGTGTCCAAAATGTCAAACAGCTTTATCAGATGCTGAAATTGAATATGAAGAGCAAGAAGGAAGCTTCTGGCATATTAAGTACCCAGTAGTTGGTTCAGATGAGTTCTTAGAAATTGCTACAACAAGACCTGAAACATTACTTGGAGATACAGCTGTTGCTGTTAACCCAGAAGATTCAAGATATAAGCACCTTGTTGGAAAAATGTTAAAATTACCTTTAACAGATAGAGAAATTCCTGTAGTTGCTGATGACTATGTTGATTTAGAGTTTGGAACAGGAGCTGTTAAAATAACACCTGCTCACGACCCTAATGACTTTGCAGTAGGACAAAGACATAACCTTCCAATAATCAGAGTTATGGATGATGCTGGGGTTATAAATGAGCTTGGTGGAAAATATGAAGGTATGGAAAGATATGAAGCTAGAAAAGCAATGGTTGCTGATTTAGATGCAGAGGGTCTTTTAGTTAAGGTTAAGCCTCATACTCATAATGTTGGAACACATGATAGATGTGGAGTTGTAATTGAACCAATCATATCAAAACAATGGTATGTAAAAATGGAATCACTTGCAGAGCCAGCTATCAAAGCTGTTAGAGAAAAAGAAACTAAATTTGTACCTGAAAGATTTGAAAAGACATACTTCAACTGGATGGAAAACATTCAAGACTGGTGTATTTCAAGACAATTATGGTGGGGACATAGAATACCAGTATGGTACTGTAAAGATTGTAATGGAATAACTGTTGCAACAGAAGCACCAAGTTGTTGTGAGCACTGTAAATCTGAAAACTTAGAGCAAGACAATGATGTGCTTGATACATGGTTTAGTTCAGCTTTATGGCCTTTCTCAACACTTGGATGGCCAGAAAAAACAGATGATTTAGAATGCTTCTACCCAACAGCTACACTTGTAACAGGATATGATATCATATTCTTCTGGGTTGCTAGAATGATATTCTCAGCTCTTGAGTGTACAGGAGAAGTACCATTTGATACAGTATTAATTCACGGTATTATAAGAGATGAGCAAGGAAGAAAAATGAGTAAATCTCTTGGAAATGGAGTAGACCCACTTGAAGTTATTGAAGAGTTTGGAGCAGATGCTTTAAGATTTATGCTTGTAACAGGAAATGCTCCAGGAAATGATATAAGATATATCCCAGGAAGAGTTGAAGCAGCAAGAAACTTCGCTAACAAAATGTGGAATGCTTCAAGATTCGTTATGATGAACCTTGATAGAGATTTAATGGAAAAATATAAAGATAATAAAGATTATAGCCTAGCTGATAAATGGATATTATCAAGAATGAACAATATAGTTAAAGAAGTTACAGATAACATGGAGAAATACGAGCTTGGAATAGCACTTCAAAAAGTTCATGATTTCTTATGGACAGAATTCTGTGACTACTATATAGAGCTTGTTAAACCAGTATTATATAGTGATAATGAAGCTGATAAAGGAAGAGTATTTAACGTACTTTATACTGTATTAAACACAGGATTAAAATTATTACATCCTGTAATGCCATTCATTACAGAAGAGATATACACACACCTTAGCACAGAAACTGAGTCAATCACAATTTCAGAGTGGCCAGTATACAATGAAGCTATGGTAGATGCTAAAGCTGAAAAAGATATGGAATTTGTAATGGAAGCTATTAAATCACTTAGAAACTTAAGAGCGGGTATGAATGTACCTCCTTCAAGAAAAGCTAAGGTTTATGCATTCGCTTCAACTGAAGCTAAAGATGCCTTTACAAACGGAGCAGCTTATCTTGAAAAACTTGCTTCTGCATCAGAAGTTGAATTCCTTGATAACAAAGAAAACCTAGATAAAAACTTAGTTTCAGTAGTTGTTAAAGGAGGAGAATTATTCTTACCACTTCTTGACTTAGTTGATAGAGAAAAAGAACTTGAAAGACTTGGAAATGAGAAGAAGAAATTAGAAGGTGAAATTCTTAGAGTTGAGAAAAAACTTTCTAATGAAAGATTTGTAAGTAAAGCACCAGAAGCTGTTGTTGCAGAAGAAAAAGCTAAAGGTGATAAATATAAAGAAATGCTTGAAGCAGTTCTTGAAAGAATAGAAGCTTTAAATTAATAGGAGGGAAATCATGAAGTATAATGAGGCTATGGACTATATAGCAAACACTTCACGATTTGGTATGAATTTTGGTCTAGAAAGAGTAGAGACTATGCTCTCTCTTCTAGGTAATCCTGAAAAAAATTTAAAATGTATTCATATTGCTGGAACGAATGGTAAAGGTTCAACAACAGCTATGATAACTTCTATCTTAAAAGAGGAGGGGTATACTGTAGGAATGTATACCTCTCCTTATTTAGAAGAATTTGAAGAGAGAATACAAATAAATGGGGTCAATATACCAAAGGAGAAGTTAGCAAAACTTGTAACAGAAATAAAAGAAGTAACAGATAGAGTTATTGAAAATGGATTTGATAATCCTACACAGTTTGAAATTATAACAACACTTATGTTTTTATATTTCTCAAGAGAAAAGGTTGATTATGTGGTGTTAGAAGTAGGGCTTGGTGGAAGACTTGATGCTACAAATGTTATAAATCCTTTGATGAGTGTTATTGCATCTATTAGTCATGACCACATGAATATACTTGGAAACACAATAACTCAAATAGCAGGAGAGAAGTGTGGAATAATTAAAAAAGCACCTGTGATATCATATCCACAAGTTCTAGAGGCAATGAAAGTTATTGAAAAAACTTGTTTAGAAAAGGAAGTAGAACTTACAAAGGCAAGTTTAGATTCTATAAAAGATGTTAAAGCTAATAAAGAGAAGAATACACAAGTAATTAAATTTAATTTAAACAATAGAGATATTACAGTGGAACATAGCTTGCTTGGAGAGCATCAAGTGAAGAATACTTTAGTTGCGTTAAATGTAATTGATAAGTTCTCAGAGCTTGTAAAACCAATATCTGATGAAGTTATAAAAGCGGGGCTTTTAAAAACTAAGTGGATTGGAAGAATGGAGATTATGAGAAAGGAACCTCTTGTAGTTATAGATGGGGCACATAATCTTGATGGAATTAGAAGTTTAAAAAATTCAGTAGGAACTTATTTTAATTATAAAAATATAATTTTAGTACTTGGAATACTTGGAGATAAAGAAGTTGAAAAAATGGTAGAGGATATTTCATCTATTTCTAAAATTGTTATTTTAACAGAGCCACATAATGATAGAGCTAAAAATATAGACGAGATGGGAGAATACTTAGAAAATTTAGATAAACCATACGAAAAAATACTTGATTATGACAAAGCATATAAAAGAGCATTAGAACTTGCTGATAATGATGACTTAATTCTAGTTTGTGGTTCATTATATATGATTGGAGATATGAGAAGAGTAATAAGAAACTTTTAAGATATTATAGTAAATTAAAGAATATGTAATGATACTTTAATTTAGTTATGATATTCTATATATAATTTAAACCTTAAAAGGAGAGTTTATATGAGTAATAATAATGACTTAAACTTTTATACTTTAGGTGAAGAAATTGCTAATGCGATAACACATGGAGTGGGACTTTTACTTGCTATAGCAGGAACAGTAGTTCTTATAGTGATGGCATCTTTTACTGGTGATCCATATAAAATAACTAGTGTGAGTATTTATGGAGCAACTTTAATACTTTTATATTTAGGGTCAACATTATATCATAGTATACCAGGAAGAACAGCTAAAAAAGTATTTAGAATTATAGATCATTCATCTATATTTTTACTTATAGCAGGTTCTTATACACCATTTACTCTTATAGTTTTAAGAAATGGGATTGGGTGGTATATGTTCATAGGTGTATGGACTATTGCTATACTAGGAGTAGTTTTTAAGGCTGTATGTATGGAGAAATTTTCAAAATTATCTACACTTTTATATATACTTATGGGATGGATTGTTGTTCTTGATATTAAAGGAATAGTAGGTGGTGTAGATACAACTACTTTAGTTTTTTTAGTGCTTGGAGGATTATCTTATACAGGCGGATGTTTCTTTTTTGCAAAAGATAATTGGAAATTCAATCATTCAATATGGCATATATTCGTTATGGCAGGTAGTATTTTTCAGTATTTTGCTATTATGAGAATCATATAAAAAAATTTATAAGAGGCAAGCTCAGTTGAGCCTGCCTCTTATCTTTTACTTTAAAAGTTCTTCTTTTGAACTCTTTTTTAATTTTAATCTATAATCAAAGTATCTAACTAGATAATTTCTAATTAATGCAGCTATAGGAACACTAAGGAACATTCCAAGTACTCCTCCAACACCACCACCTACAGTAACTGCAAAGATGATAAGAAGTGGAGAAACACCAACTTTATCTCCAAGAATTTTTGGACCAAGATACCAGCCGTCAAATTGTTGAAGTAAGAAGATAAATAGTATTACCCATATTGCCATTTTAGGATTTACAAACAGTGTTAGTATAAATGCAGGAACCATTCCGATAAAAGGACCAAAATAAGGTATCATATTTGTGATACCAACTACTAATGCAATAAGTGCTGCAAATTCAGCATGCATTAATGTAAGACCTAGATAGCAGATTATTCCTATAATTATTGAATCAATTGTTTTACCAACAATAAATTTAGAAAATAAATGGTTAGATTCACTTAAAAATTCTAATGTAAAGTCTGACTTGTTTTTTGGTAATATAGCATTTATAGCTTTTTTTATAGAATTTATTAATAAATCTTTTTCAGTTAGCATGTAAATTGAAATTATAAATCCAAAAATAAACTTAATAAAAGACGATGTAAATGCAATTGTTTGCCCAACAAAAGTTCCAGCAAGTGATGCAAATGTAGCACTTAAAGTTTTTATAGCATCTATAACTGAAGTTTCAAGTTTTTGTGAGATTTCAGGTGAAGTTTTATAAAATTCACTAAAGAAGTCATTTATGAAGTTTTCAGCAGTATGCATATAAGATGTTATATTAGCTGTAAGGTCAGATAAGCTATTAAATATAGTTGGAACTATAACAAGTAGCAGGAATATGAACACTAATATTGTCACGATGTAAGTAAGTAAGATACTTAAAGACCTTTTCATTTTAAATTTTCTCTCAAAAAGTAGCATAAGTGGATTTAATAAATATGCAATCCCAAAAGCCCAAAAGAATGGAGTTAATATTGAAAGAATATCTGAAAAGAAGCCAGTAAAGATAATCTCTATACTAAAAACAGCTTTAACTATTAACGCAGCTATGATTATTATAGGTATCCAATTAAAGTGTAATTTAATTTTTTTGAACAAAAAATTTTCCCCCTCTTGTAAAAAAAATTATTCTATTAAAGCTTCCATTATTTTATTGTAAATTTCTGAAGAATTATTTTTCCATTTAGAACATAATTCTTTAGCTTGATCCTTTGAAGGAACACTAACATTTAAATCTAGAAGTACACAATTTCCCTCGACAGCCTTTAGATTAACTAAAAATGAATCATTATTATCAGGTGTGTAATCACCAAATATGTTAAGTTCTCTTTTAATTTGATCGATTTGCTCTGAAAGATATTCATCTATAGATTTCATTTTTCCTTGTGATAATCTATCTTTAAATAATGATAGAACAGAGTCCCCTTTTCTTGTAAGAAGTACAAACTCTTTATTATCTCTTTCTTCTAATTTGATAAAATTGGATTTTTCAAGCTCTGCTATATATTGTTGAAGTGTGAAATAGTTAATGAAACTATGTTCTAGGACTATATCAGTAAGCTGTGCATTAGATATAGTGTATTTTATAGACTTTATTATATATAAAAGCAAAAGCTTATTTTCTGCAAGTTCTACAGTGTTATCATACATTTCTTTTTCCTCCATAATTTTGATGCAATACTTAAAGTTATTATATCACATAATTAATAGTATAAGAAGAATATTTAAAAGTCAAAATAAGTATAGAAAAGGAAGGTGTTATATAATAATGAAGAAAGTTAAGAGTGTAATAATTATGTTAATGACTATTTTAATAGTTAGTTTACAAAATGTAGGAGCAATAGCTAAGACAAATGATTGCAAAGAGAAAGTTCCTATATTTTCAGTAGATACAAATGAAAAAAAGGCAGCATTTACGTTTGATTTAAACTGGGCTAATCCAGATGAAATTTACAATATTTTAGATGTTTTAGATAAATATAATGTAAAAAGTACATTTTTTGTTATTGGAAAGTGGGTGGTGTACCCAAGTGGAAATGATGTAAAATTAAAAGCAGTTGCAAGTAGAGGACATGAAATTGCTAATCATAGTTATGAACATCCAAACTTTTTGCAAATAAACGGAAAACAAATTGCAAAAGAAATTGTAATGACTGAAAAAATAATATATGATATAACTGGCAAGAACAGTAAATACTTTAGATTCCCGTCAGGAGCTTATACAAGCGAGGGAGTTAGAGTAATAAATTCAATGGGACTTACATGTGTTCAATGGAGCAATGACAGTTTGGATTGGAAAAATAAAGGTTTAGATTTTGAGTATAATAATATAATGAAAGATATTAAACCTGGTGATATTGTTCTTTTTCATAATAATGGAAAGTTTACAGCTAAGAATTTGGATAAAATTATACCAGTATTACAAAATGAAGGGTATGAGTTAGTGACAATAGATAATATGTTACATAAAAAGGAATTTTTTGTTGATGAAAACGGTAAACAATTTAAAATAAATTAACAATAAAAAGTTGAACAAATACCTAATTTTGGTTTATAATGGAAAAGTAAGAGGTTTACAAATTTAATACAAATGAAGCAAATAAACATATCAAAAAAATAACCGAGTACGAAAAAATATTAAACACAGATGGGGAGAGGGGTTAAGATTAACATGGATAATTTAATGTTAAACAACAAAATTTATTTAGAGGGAATAGTACTTTCAGAGCTTGAGTACAGCCACGAAATGTATGGAGAAAAGTTTTATACATTTGATTTAGAGGTAATGAGATTAAGTGATTCAAAGGATAAGTTAAACATAACAGTATCAGAAAGATTGATGGCTGAGTTTGATTTAGAAATTGGAAAGCTTGTAGTTGTTGAGGGGCAACTTAGAAGCTATAATAAATTTGTTGGTGGAAGCAATAAACTTATATTAACAGTGTTTGCTAGAAATATAGAAGAATGTTTAGAGAGAAGTAAAAATCCAAATGAAATCTACTTAGATGGATTTATATGTAAAGAACCAGTATACAGAACAACACCATTTGGAAGAGAGATTGCTGATGTTTTACTTGCTGTAAATAGAAGTTATAATAAATCAGATTATATTCCAACAATAGCTTGGGGAAGAAATTCAAGATTTTGCAAAAGTTTAGAAGTGGGAGATAATATTAGAATTTGGGGAAGACTTCAAAGTAGAGAATATCAAAAAAGAGTTTCTGATACAGAAGTAATTAAAAAGATGGCTTATGAAGTTTCTATTTCAAAGATGGAAAAAGTAATAGAACAAGAAGAAATCATTGATGAAATAAATGATGATACAGAAGTAATTTAATATTTATATAAAGACTACCTAAAATAATGGTAGTCTTATTTTTTTATAGAAAGTAAAGGAGTAATAAACAATAAAGTTATATTGAACTTTAGTAGATGTATTTATAAAATTAATATAGATATGGTATGATAGAAAAATAAATAAGCAAAGGAATATAGTGTAGACTACTAAATAGTATTTATAGTATTTTATATAACAATCTAATAGAGCAATCTAACTTTAATTACTAAATAAATAGTTAGAATAATTTTAGTATTAATAGTAAACAATAAGTTTAAATACTAAGATATTGGAGTGTATATAAGATGGAAGTATCAAAAGTAAAAACAGAAGATGGAAAAAAACGATACTTTGTTGCAGATGATTTAGGTTTACCGATTAAACCCATATTAAAATTTATTAGATTTAAAGATAATACCAATCATGCGAGAAATACTTTAAGAATGTATTGTCAGCACTTAAAGTTGTACTTTGAATATTTGCAGCAAAGAAATCTTGATTTTCAAGATATAACAATAGATGACTTAGCGTTATTTGTTAATTGGCTTCAAAACCCTTATGAGAGCTTAAAGGTTATACCAAGCACTCATATAGAATCAGCAAGAAGTCCAAGAACTATAAATATTATTATAAATACGGTTTTAGCATTCTATGATTATATTCTTAGACATGAGGAATATAGCAATAATATATCTGATAGACTTAGAAAGTTTGTGTCTACTCCGAGTAGAAATTTTAAAGGTTTCTTATACGGAATAGCTCATGAACAGAAAAAAGTAACAAGTAATATATTAAAGCTTAAAGTTCCCAAATCAAAACCTAAAACTTTAAGTAAAGATGAAATTACAAAGCTAATTATAGCTTGCACTAATCTTAGAGATAAGTTTCTATTATCTCTACTTTATGAAACTGGAATGAGAATAGGTGAAACACTCTCTCTTTGGATTGAGGATATTGATATAAGTGATATGGTTATTGATCTTAAAGATAGAGGTCAACTTGAAAACAATGCCGAAATCAAAACCGTATCAAGTCCGAGAAGAATAGATATATCTCAAAATCTTGCAGATATATTTATGGAGTATATAGCTGAATATCATACAGAAGATGTGGAAACTAATCATATATTCATTAAAATCAGTGGTGATAACAAATATAAAGCTATGAGTTATATTGATGTTGATAATTTGTTTAGAACATTAAAGAAAAAGATAGCTATATACGTTACACCACATATGTTTAG
>JBOGAY010000102.1:0-5837 GCA_051655925.1 Sarcina sp.
AACTCTTATATCCGCTGAATCTTCATTTGGTATTGGTTTAGCTAAATTTAAATTTCCTGTATAATCTGGCATCTATATCCCTTCCTTTTTCATTACTTCTTCCCATGTATATTTTTTATAATACTCCCAATTTTTAGGAGGTAATAACCCCCATACTCTATATCTAAATGTATAGTTTATTGGTAAATGAGCTGGTTTTGCATTGTCTATCGCTGCTTTTAAAGCATCTACATCACGAGGTATTCCAACGATTGAAATAAAAGTAATTTCTATAACAGCATTAGTAAACATTACAGCAACTTGCCCATTTCTCCATGAATTAGCTATCGTTTGAAGTAACTGTAAATCACATTTTCCTGCTATTTTCCAATGACCTTCTATTTCTTCTCTTTTCTCTTCAATTGTTTTTCCCATGCATTTATAATCCATTTGATTTTCCATTATAGCTATTCCAATAGCTGACATGGTATCAAACCAGTACTCTTTTTCTATTTCATCAGCTTTAATTGAAATATTGTCTAATCTTTCTCCAGCAGTTCCTAATAAACTATTAATATAAGGATCTCCTCTAAAAACTTTATGTAAATTATTGATAATTTGAATTTTATGCAACATTTAAAATCACACTCCCAAGAACTGCAACTTCTTTTATTCCAATATTTACATTTTCTTGTAATCCATTTATTGTAAAACTTGTCCACTCTTGAACTCCTTCTACATTTAAAATCCAACTTGATAATATTGCATAAGAAACAGTATCTCTTTTAAATGCAATATTCTTTAAGTATTCTTTTATTTCTATCTCTATTAATGGTTTTAATTCATCTAAGTTATAACCATCTTTTAGTATTAATGTACTGTTTATATTTATTGCTTTAGCTGTTGCAGTACTTACTGTGCAATACGCTCCTATTGGTGCTTGACCAGCTCCCGTACCCCAAGTTTCATTATTATGTCCTTTAGGATCTACATATTCTTGAACTCTATTTATTAACTCCTCATTTGCTACAACTTTATTATCATCAATTATAACCATCTGAACAGTGTTATTTCCTTGCCATAATGGAAATACTCTTACATCACCTACTCCTACAACCTCTCTTCCCCATTGCATATAATGGTATTTGTTTCCTGATGTTGCAGGTTTTTGTATTTCTATCAGATACCTTTCTCTTAAAGAATCATCTGTTTCTTCATCATATCCATCTATCAGTTGAGTCTTATTCGTGACTTCCGAAATACCTTGAATTGTAATTGGAATAAGTGTTATTGAATTTGCTCCAACATTTCCATTTGCTCCTGGAATTTCAGCTTCTATGTTTACAGTTCCAATTGTACTTATAACAACTTCCTCTATTGCTTTATATCTATTTCCACTTTCCGTTTCAAAAATATCACCAACTTTAATAGTTCCATTTCCTTTTACAGTTAAAATTCCCTTAGCTTTATTTGCTTCTTTTCTTACTACACCTTTTCTTTGTTTTACAAATTTTGTTAATTCTTCACCAGTTAAGTTATATATGTCTAATTTTTTAAAATATTCTTCTAGTTTTTTTTCAAACTTATAAGATTCAATAGCATATGTTCTTATTAAATCTCTTGTAAAAGTTCCAACATCCTTTACATAATCATCTGGAATATTCCCTAACATTTCTTTTTCTATTTCATCTATCGTTGGTACTTTATATGTTGTCATCTTATATATTCACCTCACTTGTTAGAGTTTCTCCACTTTTTAATACAACTGTTACCTCTATATTTAAAGAATTAAATCCTGTTGATGATTTAATATTTTTAACTTCTTTTACTTCATCTTTTTTCTGAATTTTCTCTTTTATTTCTCTTTCTAATTCCATTACTCCAAAAGGAGTGTTAAATATACTATGACCTCTTAAATTATATAAATCAGTCATTCCAAAACCAGTATTATCATAAACTCTATACTTATTTGTTTCAGTTAATAACAATAGCTGAATCCATTGTTTAACTTGTTCTACTTCACTAGCTTCTTTAGTTTTTCCATCAACTATAACAACTTTTTTAGCTTTAAAATCAAAAAGGATCTCTTTCTTTCCTTTAGTTTTAATTGTCTCTTTAACATCTATACTTTCATCAAAAACAGGAAATATACTCATGGTTTCACCTTCCTAAACTTTGAATCTATAAACCATTTTTGTCCTTTTTCTGTAGGAACAACTTTTACATAATCTCCAACTTTTAGAGTATCCGTATTTATAATTGTTCCAATTGCCTTATACTTTCCATCTCCTTTAATAGTTCCATGTTCATGTTTATGTGGTCCTGGTCCAGCTTCAATATTACTTGATGTTGTATTTAGTGTTATCTCAGTTATTGTTCCTGTTATATCAAATTCCCTTGTATAATCATCATATAATCTATCATTCATATATAACATATGAGGGTATAAAGTTACTTGTCCATCTAAAATTGATATAGTTGTATCTGGAGGAGCTTTAATTACTTTTCCAATACATGGCTCAAATTCAACTGAAACATTCTCTCTTTCCTTCATCATTTTATTCATAATTCTCTTATAATCCATTAGCTCACCTCCAGTTCTAAACTACAAATATGTTTTCCTTTTGGAAAAGTATGAGTACAACTTTTTATTAAAAATTCTTCTTTTAATCTGAACTCCTTAATTTCAACATCTAGTAATCTTCCAGCTCTTAGTTCATCATTTCCTAATACATCTAAACTTGAAGTAGTTAAAACTTTATTTAGTTCTTTTAACTTTTGAGAAGCTATATTCCTAACTTTTGATATATCATCTTTATCTGGATCAACTTCAACTACCTCTTGAAGCATTCCATATTTTTGAATACTTTCTTTATCTTCTGCTTTTGCATAAATACTCTCATCCTCTGAATCATTTGATACAACAAGAACAACATTTTTCATATTTGATATACTTTCTGTAAGAGTAGGCATTCCAAATATATTATTAGTTACTTGTACTTTTATTTTTTTATGAGCTATCAAATTAAATGTAACTCCCTCAATTTCTAAAAGATATTTTTTTCCTGTTTCTTCAGTTACTATTTTCAAAATATCATCTATTATCTCAGCTACAGTATTATTTTTATAAATCTTATCAATTGATGTCGCTATTGTCTCTATTTTGCCTATTTTAGCACCTATACTTTTTAATAGGCTTCCTATACAAGAAGAAGCATTCAAGCTATTAAATTGCTTTATAACTTTGTTTTTATTAAGATAAAAATAAAAATCAAAACATTTTATTTCTTTTGAAAATTTTAATGTATCTATATCTACAATGACTCCAGTAAATAGATTTTTCTCATTTTCAAACTTAACAATATCTCCAGTTTTTATTGTTTCAGTTAAAGCATAATTTGAATCTATAAAGTTTCTAGGCATACTAAAATCAAATGTAGCTCCTAAAGTATCTATACTTGTATTTAAAGAAATACTTCCTGCCATATTTGTTATGTCTGTTATAGTATCTCCTTGAATTAATTTTAATTTATGCACTATTCCCTCCATTCTTATTAGGATTTATATATTCTTGAACTGTAAGAGTATATTTTATATCTCCATTATGTTTTTTACTGTATTTAAACTCTGTTATAATGCACTCCATATTTTCTTGGATTGATAAACTTGCAACTACAATTCTAAGCTTTTTATTTCTATGCCTTTCAAAGAAATCAACACAAAGTGGTGCTAGGGTGATACTCCCTAGCCAACCATAAAATTTAGAGGGAAAAAAACTCTCTATAGTTAATGTTTTTAGTCCTCTTTCTCCAACTAAAGTCAAAAGTTTTCCACTTGTAGTTTCAAAAAGTTCAAAATCTAAAGGAGATTCAAATTCAACATCTGGAGGAACATATGGAAGTTTAAATATTTCTTTGTTATTGTCCACTGAAAAGTATATTTCCATACCTTTTAATATATAATTTGCTATACTTGAAATCATTTATTACCTCACCATATTTGATAGATTTGGATTTGTTATCTTTACAAATGCCTCTGCAACTTTATCTTTAAAATCGTTAAAACCATAAACATCACCTTTTACCACTATTGTGTATTGAGGAGCTGCATTTGACTTTGGAGAACTTTTTTCCTGACTATATTTTTTATTCTGTCCAAAATTAGGCTCTGCCTTTGCTGGAACTTTTAGATCTGGAATACTAACATTTCCAATTCCACTTGGAGTAGTTAATTTCACATCTTTAATATCTTCAACTTTACTTTTTGAATTTTTAGTTTCATCAATAGTTACATCTATTTCTTTATCCTTAAAACCAAATAAGTTTTTAACAAATCCTAGTGCCTTAGATGCAACTTCTTTTACTTTTTCAAAGTGTTGAATAAGTCCTAAAACTGCTGATACAACTAATCCTATTGGTCCTGTTAAAGCTGCAAATGCAAATCCAAAAGGTCCTAAAGAATCTAATAAATTTTTAATCCAAGCAAATAAACCTTTAAACATATTTATAACGGCATCTAAATGTTGCCATAAAGCATAACAAGCTGCTACAACTCCAGCTATGGCTAACACTACCCAACCTAATGGAGTCAATGCTAGTGTTCCATTTAATATTCCTACAACTATTGAAACTACTGTTATTACAGATTTTAATACTGCTAAAGCTTTTATAGTCAAATAAATGCTTGAAACAAATACTAATACTGTCTCTATTAATGCCCTATGTTCTTTTATAAATTCAAATAAATTTCCAAAGAATACAATCATACTTTCTACTGCTTTTGTAACTTTTTCTGCAATTCTATCTATAGTTCCATCCTCTTGCCATTTATTTAAAATCTCTACAACTCTTTCTATTTGCTGTTTTAATTTTTCATAAAGACTTCCTTGTCTAACTGTTCCCTCTTCTGTTATTCCCACTATTTTAGCTAGTGATGATTTTGTAACTCCTGTTACAGTTGACCATAATCCTTTTAAAGTTTTTGCTTGTTTTTCAGCTCCACCAGCAAACTTCTTTTGCATTTCAGCTTGTAAAATTGCTTCTAATTTAATTTGATCCTTTATCTGACCTCTTTTATTAAAAACAACATTTTTACCATATTTTTTAGCTGCTGCTTCCATCAATTGTTCTTTTTTTATTCCAAACTCTTTTAATCTTTCAAATTCTCCCATTACACCATCAGCCATAGCTTCTGTTGCTTGGTCAATTGATTTATTTGTTGCTCCAGCCATATCAGCTACATCTTTTAACCATCTTTCTGATGAAATACCATAAGCTTCCATTTTAGCGGTTGCTTCAACTACTTCACCAGTTTCAAAAGGAGTTGAGTTAGCAAATTTTATTGCTTTAGACATTAATTGTCCTGCTTTTTCTGTAGATTTGGTTGCTGTTTCTAGCTGCATTTTATAACCTTCAAGATTCATAGCTTCTCCAAATCCTTCTTTAACTGCAAATCCACTAATTATAGAAGCTACTGCTAAAGTTACTTGTGCTGCTCTTTTTATAAGTGTATCCATAGCACTTATTGCAGCTTTTCCCCACTCTTTAACTTTTCTTTTAGCTTCTTCTACTCTTTTATTAGTTTCGGATATAGATTGAGAATATTGTCTTACTTTGCTTCTTGCTTGATTTAAGCGTTCACTATTACTTGTTATAGTTCTTTCATAATCAGTAATTACTTTTCTAGCTGTTTCAGTAGCTTTAGTATTAGCTTCCTGAGCAGTTTCTAAAGTTCTTAACTTACTTTTAGCTTCTTCAAGTTTTTTTGCATATGTTTCCATTTGCTTTTCTGAAAGTCCAGTAGTATTACTATATTTTTCTATCTCAGCTTTTGTTTTCTCAATTTGTTTTGAATTATTA
>JBOGAY010000103.1:0-5621 GCA_051655925.1 Sarcina sp.
TCTATACCATGATTTTGAAGTTCTAAATAAAAGCCATCTTTGAATGTTTCTTTATAAAATAAAGCTGCTTCCTTTGCTTTATCTAAATTATTATTCAAAATTGCTCTTTGAACTTCTCCACCTAGACATGCACTAAGTGCTATAAGCCCCTCAGAATGCTCTTTTAAAAACTCTCTATCCACTCTAGGCTTATAATAAAAACCTTCAATAGATGCTACTGAAGCTATTTTCATAAGATTTTGATAACCCTTTTCATTCTTAACTAACAGAACTAAATGGGCTGTCTTATTATCTGGATCATTTTGCTTTATATGCATAGACTTTGGAACAACATATGCTTCACATCCAAGAATAGGTTTTATTCCAAGCTTTTTAGCTTGCTTATAGAAATCTACACAACCATACATAACACCATGGTCTGTAAGTGCTATACTATCCATTCCAAGTTCTTTAGTTCTCTCAAGAATATTTTTTATTTTTCCCGAACCATCTAAAAGACTATAACCCGAATGGACATGGAGGTGAACAAACTTCTTTTCTGACAAATTACTCACTTCCTTTCATTTTAATTTTCAACAAAAATTGTGGAAAATAATCACCTTTTTTTATTTTTTTCATAGAATATTATTAGATAAACCTAATGCAACTTCTTTTCAACACACATAATAAAAAAATGCTAGGTGTTCTTCTCCCCTCACCTAGCATTTTATCATATTTAGAATTATTAAATGACATAATTCTTTATTTTTTTATTCAATTACATACCATCTTCTTTTAATTCTTGAGCAATCTTCTCTATCTTTCTTAATCTATGATTCACGCCTGATTTACCTACAGGTGGTTCTAACATTTCACCAAGTTCCTTTAAAGACTCCTCAGGATTTTCTAGTCTTAAATATGCAACTTCTTGTAAATTCTTTGGAAGTCTTGAAATACCTACTGTTGAATCTATATATCTAATACTTTCAACTTGTCTCACGGCCGCATTAACTGTTTTACTAAGATTCGCAGTCTCACAGTTAACAAGTCTATTAACATTATTTCTCATCTCTTTTACTATTCTGATATTTTCCATTTCTAAAAGACATGTATGTGCTCCTAAAACACTTAGCATATCTTGTATTTTTTCTACCTCTTTAATATAAACTATAAAACTATTTTTTCTTTTAATAACTTTTGAATTAAGCTTATAATGATTTATTATATTTTTTAAATCATTAGCAAACTCCTCTGAATGAGCAACAAATTCTAAGTGATATGTTTTTTCAGGATTACTTATACTTCCACCACCAATGAATGCGCCTCTTATAAATGCTCTTTTTTTATCTTCTGTATCTACAAATTTATTATCTATTGAATAATCTAAAGATAATATTCCATCAACTTCTGTTAATATGCCTGCCATCTCTAGTAAATTTTTAACACCCATTTCTTCATCAATAACAACCATATATATATTGTTCTTTTTTAATGAGTTACTCTTCTTTACCATAAGCTTTGCATGTATGCTAAAGTATTCTTTTAATATGCTAAAAGCAAGTCTTGCTGATGCTGGATTTTCTGTTGTTATTCTAAACTTCAAACCTTTTCCGCTAAATGCTAACGTTCCACTAACTTTCATTATAGCAGTAATTTCTGATAAGGCTTCCTCTTTAGATATGTCATTGTATCTACAAATTTCTCCTTTTACCTTTGATGAAAACGACATGAGTGCTCCTTTCTATTTCAATATTGAAACTATTTTTTATTGCCTTTCTATTATAGTTTTTATAATAAGTTCTGACAAGGCATTTGCATCATGTCTTATATAATTATATTTAACTTTCACTAAATTTCCTTCAACTATATTAATTCCAAGTTTTTCAACTTCTTCTCTATCAAGTTTAACAACTTGTGAATTTTTTTCATTATATCTAGCTACTAAAATATCACTTATCTCCTCAACATTTGCTATTACTGTGTCTATAACATCTTCACCACAATGCTTTATTATTTCAACAATGTGCTCTGATACTGTAAAATTTGTTGTTTCTCCTGGTTGTGTCATAACATTACAAATATAAATTTTAGGGCAACTAGCAAACTCTATTGCTCTTGTAATATCCTTAACTAAAAGGTTTGGTAAAATACTCGTATACAAACTTCCTGGCCCTAAAATAATTGCATCTGCGTCCTCAATTGCACTAAGTGCATCACCAAGAGCATCTGCCTCTTCTGGTATTATCTTTAGTTCTTTAATTTTACTATTTTGTTTAATAGCCTCTTTAGGAATATTAGATTCACCCTTTATAATATTTCCATTTTCAAGTTCTGCCTCTAACTCCATATAATCAAGAGTAACAGGTAAAACTGTTCCCCTAACAGCTAAAACTGAACTCATTTTTTGAACAGCATCTTCAAAATTTATAGAAATTCCATTCATAGCAGCAAGAAATAAATTCCCAAAACTTTGCCCCTTTAATCTGCCATCCTTAAATCTATAATTTAAAAGATCTTTCATAACAGGCTCTGTATTAGCTAGTGCTAAAATACAGTTCCTTACATCTCCAGGAGGCAGCATTCCTAAATCATTTCTTAGATCTCCTGATCCGCCTCCATCATCGGCTACTGTAACAATCGCTGTTATATTATGACTATGTTTTTTTAACCCTCTTAACATAGTTGAAAGTCCTGTACCTCCACCAATAACTACAATTTTTGGTCCATCTACTCCCTCTTCATATTTATGTGACATTTTACTCACTCCCATTTATATCTTTTGTTTTATAATTTTTTAGATCCTCTATTAACATCTTCATTCATATCTCTATGTTCAACAGAAGCATTAAATCCTTTAGCTAATAACTCTCTATATGTTGCTTCAGCTATAGCTACTGATCTATGTCTTCCTCCTGTACAACCTATCGCAATAATAAGTTGTCTCTTTCCTTCTTTAACATAGTGCGGAATTAAAAACTCAAGCATATCTAAATTTCTACTCATGAATCCTTTAGTTTCATCTTGCTTTAAAACATAATCTCTAACAGGTTCATCTTTTCCTGAAAAAGGTTTAAGCTCTGGAATATAAAATGGATTTGGTATAAATCTAACATCAAAAACTAAATCCGAATCCATTGGAATACCATATTTAAATCCAAATGATAAAACTGTTACTGAAATTGTGTGCTCTGGCTCTTTACCATCACCGTATAAAATATTTAACTTTTCTCTCAAATCTTTTATAGCATACTTTGAAGTATCTACTATATTATCAGCTCTATCCTTAATCTCCCTAAGCTTTGCTCTCTCATTGTTAATACCAGTTAAAACTCTCCCATCTGGTGATAATGGATGACTTCTTCTACTTTCTTTAAATCTTTTAACAAGAACTTCATCATTAGAATCAAGGAATAAAATTTCATAATTAAAATTATTATTTTTAAGATAAGTTAAACTCTCGAATAAATCATCAAAGAAAATTCCTCCTCTAATATCTATAACTAAAGCGACTTTATCAAGATTTCCTTGACCCTGACCTTGTCCACAAGCTTCTGCAAATTTAGGTATTAACTTTGGAGGTAAATTATCTACACAGAAATATCCTAAATCCTCTAAACTTCTTGTTGCCTCTGTTTTTCCAGCTCCTGAAAGCCCTGTAACTATTACAAATCTCATAGCACCATCCTCCATAATTTCTTTACTATTTTAAATTAATTATAGCATATTAACAACTCTAATTCTCTAAGATAAAACATTCATTTAATATAAAATCCATAAAACACCTCATAAAATCATATAGGATTTCTTAATCACCTTTATTTCTAAAGACTATTAAGAAATCCTAAATAATACTAAATATTAACTTACTGTTTTAAACTCTTCCTTACTCTCTTTTATAACTCCATGTTTTTCTACTAAAGTTTCTAACTTCTCTATATTATCTGAATCCACAATTGTGTTAGCCCAAATTGCAGTAGAAAACCCATCAGCGAAAACTATCTGTGCACCAGTCACTTTTCCACTTGCATTTTTTTTAATTTCTATATGATCAACATGTTCAAAATCATTACTATAACAATCATCCTCATCCTGATAATAAACAGAAAAATCATTTGAAAATTGTCTTATGACAATTCTTTCATTCTTTATTATTATCATAGAATAGCAAGCTTCGTTTCCTGCTTCTGCTATTTCATTTTCTAAAAGCGAATTAAAAACTTCACAATAATCACTGTTTTTCAACTCACTTTCTTCCCAATGTTTTACTATATACTTAAGTAAATCTCTATCATTGTATATTTTAAACCCATTTATATCAAGCTTACCCTGTTTTGCTTCATCAGTATATTGCTTAATTAAATCTTCAAGTTTAATATCATTACTATTTTCTACTTTCTCAATTATATCTAAAATTATATTTGAAAAAATATAATCTTTATCTCCACTTTGTATACTTCTAAATAAATTTTTCTTATATTTTTTAATGAGTTTTAATACATAAGATGCATTTTTTTCATTTATTCCTTCTATAATTTTTGAATCTCTACATACAAAACTAAACATATGCTCAAGTCCTTTCATTAATAATTATATAAGTATGATTTAAATTAAGCTTAATTCATACATTTGCAAGTAGTCTAATAAATTTACTCTATCACAAACTCCCTAAAAAATTTACCTTTCTAAATTTCTACATTAATAAAATAATCTAAAAAAAACATATCTTCTAATAAAAAAAACTTAGTATAACTACACTTTTTAAAGTTATACTAAAAAAAACTTTACTTTTAATAAAATTTACAAAACAAAACTTCTATGCAACCATACAAAATATAACTAACTTTTTCTATAAAAAAATCAGGCATTAAGCTGCCTGATTTTTTATTTGATTATTTACTTTATCTAATTCTAAATTTAAACCTGAATTATTAACAGACATATTGTTAATATTAGCATCATTAATATTACTAGAATTTATAATGATATCTCCAGTCTGATCATTAACAGTTACATATCCATTATTTCTAAGTTTATCAAACACAACACTTTGTGGAATTGAAATAAATCCAACCTTTCCACCATCATAATGTAAAACACCATTACCATTTTCAGATTTTACATTAAAAATAAGTTTTGCTTGTGATGAAATTCCCTTTAACTTTCCAGTTACATAAACGTTTAATTTATTTCCTGCTATTGGTTCAACCATAACACCTGTAATATACTTAGATGCTGATGGTGACTTAGATACTGCATAAGCTGCTAAATTACTTAAATCCTGTGAATTTAACTGTACATCTTTTTTACCATTTATTGAATTAGCATTAAGTCCTAACTCTTGTGGATTGAACTTTTGCTCTACAGTTGCTATACTCGCTCCATTAACTGCTGTAGTTTTCACACTAGGTCTAAAACTAATGTAATAAACACCTGCTAATACACCAATTAAAATTAATATAACTATTATTATTCCTATTAAAATTTTTGCACCTTTACCCAAATTACTCAACTCCTTTTCTTTTAGTATTACATCTAATATAAAATATTTATACATTGAAAAGAACTACATTTAAGCAACATTAAGGTAAATAATATATTAATTTCAAATAAATTGTACTATAGGTAGTATTTTCTTTTTATAT
>JBOGAY010000104.1:0-5280 GCA_051655925.1 Sarcina sp.
TGACGTAATAGTTTGTAGATGCAAAAAGGTATCAAAAAATACAATAGTAGAAGCTATAAAAAATGGTGCAGATACTTATGAAAAAGTAAAAGAACAAACAAAAGCTAACACTTATGGATGTATGGGATGTAGAATGCAAGTTAAGAAGTTAGTTGAACTCAATAAATAATAATAAAAAACCTAGAAAAATTTCTGGGTTTTTATTTTATAAAAGATTAGAATAAATTTAAAATTTGTAATATAATAAAATTGAGTATATAGTATATACATTTGAGTGTATAGGAGGATATAATAATGGCAAAAGTTATAGGTACATTAGGACCAGCTTCAACAGGATTTGTTTGTGGATGTGGACAAGTTACTAAAGATGATGTTATAGAAGTTATCAAAAATGGAGCAGATACTTTAGATAAAATAAAAGCTGAAACTGGAGCAAGCCAAAATGGTTGTGGTGGATGCAGTGGAAGAATTGAAAAAATTCTTGAAGAATATAAATAATAGAGGGCGCATTTAGCGCTCTTTTTTACTTATATTAAAAATAGGATAGAGATATAATTTGAAAAATATAAATTTTTGGTATATAAAAATTATAAAGAAAAATTTAAATGAAAGAAGAGGAAAGATAGATGAAAAGAGAAATAGAAGTACAAAGACCATACAGACACTTTAAAGGAAACTTATACTATGTACATAGCATTGTAACTAATTCAGAGACTAGAGAGGAGTATGTATCATATCAATGTTTATATGAGCCATATGGGATGTTTGTAAGACCACTTGAGATGTTTTTAGAAGAAGTTGAAAAAGGGAGAGAAGATAATCTTACAGGACAAAAATATAGATTTGAATTATATAAAGGTAATGAGAAATAATAAAAAATATACTTGTTATAATCACAAAGTTAAAAAAAAATAATAATATGGTTATTAGATATCTTTAAGTTGTTAAGGAGAAAATAGTTTTTAAATAAATGAAATTAAAATTCATTTATTGATTAAAGAGAAAAAATTCTTTAATAATTGAGAAAATTTTAACTTAATTAAAGGAGATGATTTAAATGCCAGAATCTTTTGACTATGAAAATGATGATAACTTGAAAAAACAAAATGATGAGGAAATTCTTGAGAAGAATGAACTTATAGAAGAATTAAATGCATTAGAGAACATAGAAAATTTAGCACAAATGGCTATAACAGAAGAAGGCTTAATGCCAGCTGATGCTACACTCTTTCCAGTAACTAAAGAAGTTGATAAAACAGTTGCGAATGTTGGAGATATACTAACTTATAAAATAACTTTTACTAATATGGGAGACACAGATGCTAATAATGTAATAATTACAGATGCATTAGTGGCACAAGTGAGTTATGTTGCAAATTCTTTGGTGAGTAGTGTGCCAGTTACAGGTGATCCATCTACAACTATAAACTTAATAAATCCTATGATTCCAACAGAAGTTGTTAATATAGAATTTAAAGTGAAAATTGATTCTTCACCAATTGTAAATCCAATTTCAAATATTGTGAATATTAGCTATGATTATTTAGATTCAAATGGAGTTTTAATTACAGGTTCAGTAAATTCAACTGTAGTTACAACACAGGTAACTGAGGGAATTTTAGTTGCAGAAAAGTTAGTTGACAAAAAATATGCCCAATCAGGAGAGTTAATTAGATATACAGTAAACTTGAGTAATATAGGTGATGGGGCTTTAAATAATGTAGTATTTAAAGATAATCCACCTGCAGGGGCAAGTTATGCAAATAATTTAACTGTAAATACAGCTTATTCAGGTGCTAATCCACAGACTGGAATAACAATTCCGGTAATAAATCCAGGGGATGCTATAACGATATCATGGGATGTAAAAGTAGAGAGTACATTGCCAGTAAGTGGAGTTATAAAAAATATAGGTACAATTACGGTTCAAAATAAGGAGCCTGTATTAACGAATGAAGTATCTACACAAATAAAAGAAGCAAAAATTGAAAGTGTAAGTAAATCGGTAGATAAGCAATTTGCTGATATAAATGATATTATAGCCTACACTATAATATTTAGAAATAATGGTAATATACCAGCTAATGATGTTGCAATAACAGATATAATTCCACTTGGAACAAGCTATGTAGAAAATTCATTAGCAGCAAATGTAGAGATTTTAGGTTCGCCTTTAATAAATATGAATTTAGTAAATCCTTTAATGCCAGGACAAAGTGTTATAATAGCATTTAAAATAAAGGTAGAAGAAATACCACCGATAAATCCAATTCCCAATAAAGCTATAATAGATTATGAATATATAGTAGATCCACAAGAATTACCAGTTAAAAAAACAATAGATACTAATACAGTTACTACTGAGATAAGACATGGTGAAATTGCAGCTACCGGACCTGATGCAGCAGTTAAAATAGCAGATAGAGTAGTAACAACACCAGGAGAAACTATAACTTACACAATAAAAGCTAAAAATGTAGGAAATATAATTATTAATCACACTGTTGTAAAAGATATATTACCAATAGGGGTTAGCTTTGTTTCAGGAAGTACAACTATCAATGGTCAGGTCTCTGCTCAAAATCCTATAATTGGAATAAATATTGAGACACTTGCACCAGATGAAGAAGTTCTTATCAAGTTTAAAGTGTTAGTTTTAGAAAATGCACCAGATAATATAATCAACAATGCAGTTATTAATTATGAATATATAGTAGATCCAAATCTTCCATTAAAGAAAGAAGAAATAACTACGAATCAAGTAATAGTTGATAATTTAAGACCTGAAATAAAAATAATAAAAACTGCTGATAAAGAAGCTGTGATAGTTGGCGAGGTTATAAAGTACTCTTTAGAAGTGTCTAATATGGATGAAGTAACAGCATTAGATTTGATAATAAAAGATCCTCTTCCAAAGGGCATTGAATATGCTAATAATCTTGCAATAAATGGTGTTCCATTTGTTGGGGATATAACACTTGGCCTTAATATTCCAAGTATAGGGCCAGATGAAAAAATAGTTATAAGTTTTGAAGCGAAAGTTATTGATGTTGGTAGCGGTGATTTTGAGTTTATTAACAAAGCAACAGCAACATACAATTATAGGGTTCAACCAGGAGGAACTATATTCTTAGGAACTATAGAATCAAATGAAGTGCGAATTAAAGGATATGAAACTTCTATTATAATTCAAAAAAATACTGATAAAGAACTTGTAAAACTTGGAGATAGTTTTATATATGAAATTAAAGTTAAAAATGCAAGTGAGCTTGATGCAGAAAATGTTTCATTAAAGGATATATTACCACAAGAGCTTGAAATTCAAGATGTAAAAATTAATGGAGTTAGTATAGTTGGAAATATAGAGCAAGGTATTTTAGCAGGACCTCTTGCTAAAAATCAAGAGCTTATTGTTACAATTTTAGTTAAGGCAGTAGAACAATTAGCACAACCTTTTAAAAATACAATAAATGCAACGCTTTTATTTAGACCAGATCCAAATAGATCGGTTGTAGAAGTTATGGTAAGTGTTGATGATCAAGGGATTATAGGAAGAGATTCTAATAATCCGTATTTAGGTGTAGTTGTTGTTCAACCAAATTTAGATATAATTAAAACTTCAAGTAAAGAAGAAGTTGCAATTGGTGATATAGTAAAATATACACTTAATATCAAAAATACAGGTAATGTAGATGCTAGAGAAGTTATGATTAGAGATATTATTAATAATAAGCTTAGATTCATATCAGGAAGCATTATTATAAATGGTATTGAATCACCAGCAGAAGATATATTGTTGGGAATTTGTATAGATTTAATAAAAATTAATGAAGAAGTTACAATTACCTTTGATACTGAAGTTCTTGAAGCTGGTACAATACCAAATCAAGCTGTATTAGAGTATATTTATAAGTCAGAGACAAATGGTATAGACCAGGCTGCATTTAATGAAAGTAATATAGCATTGATAAATGCTAATAAGATTGAACTAGACGTTAAAAAAACTTCAGATAAGGAGTTTGCAGTTTTAAGAGATGAAATTAAATATACAATAACTATTCAAAATAAAACTAATATAACAGCTAATAATATAGTTATAAAAGATGAATTACCAAGATATGTAGAGCTTATAGCAGGTAGTTTTAAACTTAATGGACAAGTTATAAACACAGTTAATCTTGGCAGAGGGGTAAATATAGGTGTATTAAAACCAAATCAAGGAACTGTAATAGAATATAAAGTAAAAGTAGTTAGCAATTCATGTACAAGCATGATAAAAAATGGTGTTGAAGTATCATATAATTACATTTTACCAGATGGTTCATTAGGAAAAAATATTTTGCCAGCAGAACAAGCACAAACTAATACAATACAAATGGGAATAGCAAATTTTAAACAGTTTAGTATAGAATCATATTTATCTATTCCAGAAATAAAACCAGATATAGAAACAATAAATAATGCTAAAGGCACAATAGATATTATAGGATGTCATGTAATAAAAACATCTCCTAATATATCTAATGAAGGTCAATATTTAACCGCACATAAACTTGTTGTAAGTGGATACTTGAATTTTGTAATAGAATATACAGCATTAAATTCAATGCAAGCAGTTTATTCAGCACATTACAATATTCCATTTAGCACATTTGTTGTTTTACCAGAGGACTATACAGTAGGAAGTAAAATTGATGTACAAGGTGTAGTTGAAGACATTTACTTTAAACTTGTAAATGAAAGAGAGTTCTTTACAAATGTGACAACTCTTATTAATGTAAAAATATTATTTTGCTAATTAGATAAAGACAAAACATATAGGCATATCTTGAAAAATCATGATATGCCTATTATTTACATTTAGTATCTTTTAAGGTAAAATTAGGGTGTTAGTATTTTCTAAGGGGGATAATATGTACTGTAAAGAATGTGGAAAGGAATATGAAAATCCAAATGCCAATTTTTGTTTAGCTTGTGGTGTCAAAAAGGGAAGTGGAAATAATTTTTGTCAAACTTGTGGAACAGCAAAACAAAGTCCTAATCAAGATATTTGTTTGACTTGTGGATGTAAAGTTAAAGGAGGTCTTGGGAATTTTACAAATCCTAATGTAGATTATAGCAAAGGGTCTAGTGATAAAACAAAACTTATTACATTATTACTATGGTTTTTTGTAGGAGGGTTTGGAGTACATCAATTTTATTTAGGTAATAATAAAAGAGGTGTTTTGTTTTTGGTTTTATTTGGAATTAGCATTATAACTTGTGGTATAGGAGCTATAG
>JBOGAY010000105.1:0-6326 GCA_051655925.1 Sarcina sp.
AAATATTAAAAAATTATCAAGATATTACGGTTCTTACTCAAGTATTGGTATAAAAAATACTTATATAATAAAAGAGAGGCTTAATAACCTCTCTTTTATTAAATTATTAAATTATATTTATCCAAAGATGAGAAAGAACCGATATTAGTCTTAATAGCTCTTGGGATATTTTACTGTCTACATATTAAGTATATTCAAATTACTAATTGTTCTGTTGACTATTAAGATAATCTTCATTTCAATATTAAGAAGAATAACAAATATTGATTGAAAAAATCATTCTCTTGTTAATTTCTAATAAACATCAGTTTGATGTCTCAAAGTTGAAAAAACAAATATTAAATACAACTTAGTTATTATAACAAGAACGCAAGTTAATATCCAACATTCACACTAGATAATAAAAAATAAATTATCTTAAAGAATTCTTTAATTTTGTACCAGAGTGTAGTTTGAAAATTCTCAAAATGCAAATTCAATTTTATTCATAAATAATAATCTCATTCTACTAAAAATATTTTATGCTTTTCCTTTTTGAACTTATCTAGTTTTGAACTTATCTAGTTTTGAACTTAAATTTGTTAATAATAATAATGTAAATGCAATAATAACAAATCCTAAAATCATAAACCAACTAATGTTAAATCCAAAGATATTAAATATAATTGCAAATAATGTAGATCCAATAGCAAAGCCAATAGCAAACATAAAGTTTATTATGCTAAGAATTCTTGGGAAATTATTATTTTTGAAAAATTGTCCTGTTAAATAAGATGGTCCCATCATATAAGAATAAACTGATAAACCTTTAGTAATTGCAAATAAATATGCAAAAATAGGGGATATAACAGCTAAAATTAAAGAGGCATTTGCAATTATAGTTAAAATAAAAGCAATCCACAAACTTTTATTTATTCCTAACTTATCAAATAGAACTCCACCTATCAAATTTCCAATAAGAGAGAAAAATGCAAACAAAGCTCCAATATTACCTAAAAACTCTATAGATACATGTTTATACACTGGCAATGTATTCATTAAATGTTTTAAGTAATTTGGATATTGAATACTTAATGCTGCCATTGAAAGCCCTATAAATATAAATCCTAATGAAAAAAGTACAAATGTTTTATTTCTTAATAAGTCTCTTAATGGGACATTCTTTTTAGAAATTTTTTTCTGATTAACTATAGCTTTTTTATCTATTTTTTTGAAATTTAAAAGTAAAAGTGTAAATATTAATCCTGTTAGTACAGAAGCTAGTCCAAATACTATATAGGCAAATTTAAATCCATGCACTGTTAATAAGTAAATAACCAATTCTTGCAAAACAATATTTCCTATAGATCCTCCAGCAAATGCTAAACTAAGAACAGTTCCTTTATTTTTATCACTAAAATAAGTATTTATAATTGTTGGGATACCAATAGAAGAAAATGTTAATGTTCCAACTTGAACAATTGCTGCGATTAAATAAAATTCCCATAATGTATTAGCAAACCCAAATGCCATAAATCCAAATCCTGATAAAAGACATCCAATAATAAATAAAATTTTTGGGTGCATTTTAGAATATAATTGTCCTACTAAAGGAGATGCAAATGCAGAAACTAAAGTGCCTATTGTGAAAATAAGTGAAAATTTAGGTAAAGAGAAGTGTAATCCTTTGGTTACATAACTAATAAACTGTGGTTGTATGTTGGATGCTATACTAAAAGGAATAGCTTGAATAAGCATACAACCAATTACAATTTTAAGATTTAAAAATTTAGATTTGCTTTTCAAAACTTTTTTTCCATGGAATCATTCCTCCTTATAATTAAAAAAGCTAGATTTAAAACTCTAGCTTTTTTATTAGAATATTTTATTATGCGATTGTAGTTGCTTTTCTTAATTCTTCTTTTTGTCTGTGTTTCATAACTTTAATTGAGAATAATAATAAAGCATATCCAATTACTAAGAATACTATCATTGCTATCCAAGCAAGTTTGAATCCTATTGATTGAGCAAATTCACCAAAAATTACAGAACCTAAAGCAAATCCAATTGCAAATAATAAACTCATTGTTCCAAGGTTAACACTTGAATCTTTTCTACCAAAAACATCTGTTGAAAGGAATGCTGGGCCTGACATATATGAAAATACACATAATCCATAGAAAATAGAGAATATAAAAGCAAATCCATGACTACGACCAGCGAGTAACATTCCTATAATAGCTACAGCTTGGAAGATAAAAGCAAGTATCATTGCTTTAAAGCTACCGATTCTATCAAATAGTGCTCCACCACCAACGTTTCCTATTAAGCAGAAGAATGCGAATACAGAACCTAAAATTCCTATTAATGCTGGATTTAAATGTAATTGCATTCTAAAGTAAGAAGCATATTGTGTACTACATGCTGAAATTGCAATTCCGATAAATGCATATCCAAGAGCTAAAAGCCAGAAGTAAGGATTTTTCATAGTTGCTTTTGAACCAAGTCCTTCATATATAGCACCTGCTTTTTTAGCTTTTTTACCAGGATGTTCTTTTGCTTCTTCAGCCGCAGCTTCTTCAGGTGTAAGGACTACAATTTCTCCAGGTTTTGGTATTCTTATAAAGAATATAACTATAATTAAACTAGCAATAAGTGAAAGTATACCAAATGCTATATATGCAAAAGCTTCCCCTTTGCCTCCAAGTAAGTTTGCTGTTAAAGGTTGTAAGAATACATTACCTATTGAACCTCCAGCAAATGCAATTCCTAAAGCTTGTCCTCTTCCTTTTGTAGGGAACCAAGCACCAATTAAGTATGGAATTCCAAGTCCAGAGAATAGAACACAACCTATTTGCATAATTGCTTGTAAAATATAAAATTCTGCTAAATTAGTAGCAAATCCCATTCCTAAGAATGTAAGACTTGATAAAATTGTACCTACTATAAATATAATTTTTAAATTAATCTTTCCAAATAATTTACCAAGAAATGGTGAACATATAGCAGATGCTACGGCACCAAATGTAAAGATTAATGAAAATGCTGCCAATGAAAAATGAAAATGTTTTACAACATAAGGAATAAACAATGGCTGTATATTTTGTGCTACTCCAAACGGAATTGCTTGTACAAGCATAGCGATGAAAATCATAAAGAATTTTCTTTTGCTATCATGTCCGTGGGTTTGTTTTGCTGTTGTTGCTTCCATAATAACGCCACCTTTCAGAACTAAATATAAAAATATTTAATTCTGATATTTTCATATTTAGTCCTAATAATTTTTATTTTTTTAATTTTGAGCATAAGCTTTTAATTCATTTAGATAAGGAAATACTACTAAATCTTTTCCATCTAAATTAACTTTTTTCATATCAATAACACTTATATTATTATTGTCATAAGTATTATAGTAATATAAGTGTTGTTCAAGATTCATACATGATGTGTAAACTGTTATATCATTTAATTTTTGAGCAGTTTGAACAGAGCCTCTAACCATAGCAACTCCATTTAAAACATGGAAAAATTGACTTATGTCAACAGTAGAATCATTGAGTAAAGTTGCATGTCTTAAGAACGCTGCTTTTACAAATCTTGATGGAGGAGTAAAATCTCCAGGCATTCCAACTGATCCAATACCTACTCCAAGTTTAACTAAATCTTGAGTTGACCATTTTAGTGATGATACATCATCTGCTGTCATATTGATATATTGTTTTAAGTTTGTTAAATGCCAATCAAAAGTAGGTGAGTTTGTTAATACACCAACGTTATTATCAAATACTCTTAAACCATCTCTTTTTGTTGTTTCTATAACAATGCTTTTACCTGACTTATCTGTTAAAATCCAGTGTAGTGTTGGATTAGGTGTTTTCTCATTGAAAGGCACGTCAACAATATTAACATTTTCAACTGCTTTTCTTACTTCATCTATAGTTGTAAAGTTTGATAAAACCCAAAGCATAAAGTTATGAACTGGTACATTATCCTTTCCTTCTTGTAAGTCTTTTGGATAATAAGAATATCCAGGGAAATTTAATCCTGCAATAGCAAGACCTTTTTCATTCATACCATCTGCAAGCATTGGCTGACCGTCCATAATTGTCATCATAGCAATAATACCGTACTTAGTAATTTCATTTTTCTTAGTTGCTACATTTTTATATTCAAAATTTCTTGGGATCACACCAACATTTTGTCCAAAAGTGAATTCAATATCCATATTTCTTCCAAATAGATGTTCGCCATTTTTTGTTTCTAATAATAAACCTGTACACATATTAAAACCTTCTTTCAAATTTAAGTTTTATTATTTCTTTTATATCTATAGTATATTCTTAGTGTAGTTTATTGTAAAATAGATATATTTCCTTAATTTTCTATAAAAGTAGTTAAATTTTGAAAAGATTAATAGTATTTAATATTAATAATGCTTTTTTTTACAAAAAATTCATAATATTATAAGGAAAAATATTTTTTGATTTTAAAATTCAAATTAATTAAGGTTTTTTATCTTAAAAACGACAATAATACGTACAATTTTTAAAAATATTAAAATATTATACGTATTATTACGGAGCATAAAGAGTGTGTTGAGAATATTTTACTACTCTATACGATTATTTTGAATTCAAGAAAAAATAAAAAACCTAGAAATTTATTAAATAAATTTCTAGGTTTTTGCTTTGCTTAAAGCATTTTTAACCGCATTTATTATTCCAAAAGATGTCGATGTTGCACCAGATATAGCATTAATATTTGTTGATTGAAAAGAAATAATTTCTTGTGGAATTAAAATACTAGGTTGTTGTGCATAGCTAGGAGTATCGTTTATTTTGGTGATTTTAATATTATTTATATTGTTTGAGTTAATAGTTACAGCAACTTCAATTTCACCATTATATCCAAATGCCTGACCAGTATAAGTTCCATTGGTGTAGGTAGGATTTGTTGTACTAGAACTTTTATTTGCACTTACATTTGTATTTGTATTAGATTTATTATTAGAAGTCTCATCAGTTAAACTTTTAGTAAAGGCATTAGAAATTTCAATATTTACTATTTTTTTATTAAGAAACTTTGTTGTTGGTTTTTTTTATAGCATATAATATGAAAAATGAAATTATAGAAACAGATATTATTGCTAAAGTATTTAAAGTTTTTTGACCAATTGAAAGTTTAGCATTTTTTTTAGGACAAACTTCAATACATTTAAAACAATTTATACAATCAGCATCTTTTACTATATTAACTTTATAAAGATTTAAATTCATAGAGCAAGTTTTAGTGCAAGCTGTATATTTACCGCATTTATCTTTAGGTTTTTTTATACGAAGAAATTTCAATTTTGAAGTAAATACAAAAATAGCACCGAGTGGACAGAGATATCTACAGAAAAATCTTTCAATAAAGAAATCTCCTATAACAATAAGAATAAATAAGAATAAACCAAAATTAAAAGTTAAAAGTGCCATATGTAATGATATTATGTTAGCAAAGCTTCTCCATGGATCTGTATTAAAAGAGAATTTAATATTCATGATCCAAAATATAATTAATATGAAAAGCAAGACAACATATTTAATTTTTTTTAGTATGAAGTCTATGTTTTCAGGAACTTTTATAATAAGTTTTTTCTTGAATAGCTTTTTATTTATGTAATATAAAAAATCGCTCATACTTCTAAAACTACACATCCAACCACAGAAAAATCTACCTAAAAAAGCTGTCATTATTAATAGAATAAGAGCTGTTAATATAGTTAAAATTAAACTATAAAAATTCCCGCTAGTATGTGTTAATTTAAAAATTAAAGAACCAATTTGAGAAAATGTTAATGCAAAAAGTCCTGGATATAAAATGTAAAAGAGTATTTGGAAAATTGTTCTTAAATATTTTATTTTAAATAAATTAGTCATTTAGTTTTACCACCTATATATTTTGCTAAGGTAAAGTATAATAGATTATAATTTCAGTTAAATTACAGTTAAATTAAAAAATTTTAATTTAAAAAAGGTGTATAATTAAGCTAAGTGTTTAGGTAAGAGGTGGTTAGGATATTCAAAAAGATTTTTAATAGAAAGAAAGAACTGTCATATGAAAAAAGTAAGACACTTTTTGGTACAACTTGTTTTATAAAGGCTTTTGGATCTAATTCTAAGAAAGCTGTTTTAGAAGCATTTGAAATTTTGAAAGATTTAAATGAAAAATTTTCTGTGTTTAATAAAAATAGTGAAGTAAGTAATTTTAATAACACTAAAGGGGAACCCTTTAAATGTAGTAAAGATATGATGGAACTTTTAGTTAAAGCTAAAAACTACTCTAAACTTACGGAGGGTGCATTT
>JBOGAY010000106.1:0-4986 GCA_051655925.1 Sarcina sp.
GATTTGGAATTAACTTAGAAAAATCTCAAGGGAAGAAAAGTAGAATTCTTCCAATTCCTGCAACTTATATAGTAGATTCATCAGGAGTTATTGTGTATGCCTATATAGATGCTGATTATACAAAAAGGGCAGAACCAAAAGAGGTTATAGATAAGTATTTAGAACTTATAAAATAAAAAAATAGAGAGGGATTAAAACCTCTCTATTTTTTATTTATATTAGAAATTTCCAAGTTTTTTTTAAATTTAGCTGGAGTAACATTTTGATACTTTTTAAAAATTTTAGAAAAATTTTCAATATTACAATAATCTAATTTAAAAGCTATTTCAGATATTTTTAAATTTGTATTTTCAAGGTAGTTTATAGCCAAATCCACTTTTATTTTTTGAATATAGTCTTTAAAATTTATACCAACTTCTTTTTTAAATAATCTTGAAAGATAATCAGGATTAAGTGAAATAAAATCAGCGACTTCACTTAAACTAATAGGTTTATCTTTATTTATATCAATAAAAAGTAGGGCATTTTTTATATTTAAACTATAGGTATTATATTTTTCATTATGAAAAAGACAAAGATTAGAATATTCTTTTATAATATTCTCATCAATTTTTTTAACTTCAGCTATTGTAGATGAATTTTCAATCCAGGTAAAAATTTTAGAAGATAAATTATGAATGAAAGTTGGAGGGATACCAGCTTCCTCTACAGATTTTCTAATTATACCACTTGATATAAATAATCCATTTTTTAAAGACCGAAATATATTGTTTGGAATTCTTTGATTTAATTCACTTAAAGAAGACATTTCTCTATTACATTTTAATGCTTTTTCATAGTCTCCAAGTTTAATATACTTTAGCTTTAAATTTTCTAAATGATATCTTTCATTAGTTAATTCAATATCTTCTGAAGAGATATTTAAATTTTTCATTTTAAATACTGATTCTTTTATAGTTTCTTTAAGTGTATGGGGCTTACTATCGATATTTATAAATTCACAGTTTATTAAATTGAAAACTAAAGGAATTAAAATTTCTATTGGTATTGTTTTAACTTTTTTTAAATTTGAATAAAAAGTATATTCATCCAGATTATTTTTCTTTAAGTTATAAAGATCTTTTTGTTTTTCGTAAAAAGGATCGTTCCAAAGAAAGGGACCGACTATGAAAAAAATATTTTTTTGTAGGGACTTAACACCTATAAAGTTAATAGAGTAGTTCAAAGTTTTTTCTAAATTTATACTTATATTTTTATCATCAATTAAAAAAGATTTAATATCAAGTATATTTTTTTCATTTAAATTAAAGTTGTCAATAACCTGAAAGGAGGAATATTTAATAATTTTTTCTCCTAGATTATTAAAGATAATGACATTTGTGTTTGTTAAAACTCCTAACATGTTACATAAATGAGATAAATTATTCATTTAACAACCTCCTTAATTAAAAATAGCACAAAAAATAAAAAAAGTCAAAAAACAAGTGCGATTTTATCAGATTTTAACATATTTTTTAAATGAATAGAGAAATATAATTTAATTACTAAGAAGTTCATTTGAAGGAAGGAGATAAAGTTATGAAAATATCTGGGTTTATTGATGAGATAGACATTGGTTTTGAAAAAGAAGTTGAAGTAATTAAAAAGCTAGGAATGAAGTATATAGAATTAAGATCAGTTAATGGTACGAATATTTCTGATTTATCAATAGAAAAAGTTAATGATATAAAAAAATATTTACAAAATAAAAACATAAAGATTTCTTGTATCGCTTCTCCTATTGGAAAAATAAATATAGATGAAATTGATTTTGAAAATAAATTTGAAGAACATTTAAAAAAATTTAAACATGTTTTAGATATATCACAAATATTAAAAGTTAAATATGTTAGAGTTTTTAGCTTTTTTTTAAAGAAGGAGCAAAAAGAAAAATATAAAGATCTTATTTTAGAAAAAATGAAAAGTTTTATAAAAGAAATATCTGAGTTGGACATTATTTTACTTCATGAAAATGAAAAGGGAATATATGGAGATGATATAGAAAGCTCTTTAAAATTAATTGAAGAGATTGACTCAGAGAAATTTAGATTGATATTTGATCCAGCTAATTTTATACAAGTTGGAATATCACCCTTGAAAGCTTATGAAAAATTAAAAAAGTTTGTGGAGTATGTACACTTAAAAGATGCGAATTTTTCATCTCAAGAAAATGTGTTAATAGGTACTGGAGATGGAGAGATATTAGAGCTATTAAAAGAGTTAAAAAAAGAAAAGTATGAAGGATTCTTATCATTAGAACCACATCTTATAAACTTTAGTGTTTTACAGAGCTTAGAGCAAGAGGATGTAAATGAGAGAAAAGTTCAATTTAAAGATGGAAAGGAAGTATTTAAAAAATCTTTAGAGACATTATTAAAAATGATTGAGAAAATATAGTGAGGGAGGAAAATATGTTAAGAGTGGGAATAGTTGGAATTGGTTTTATGGGAAAGGTTCATGTGATGTCATTTACAGACGAACCTATGATACCCAATGCCACAGTAAAAAATGCAAAATTAACAGCAGTGTGTGATATAGATTCTGAAAAGTTAGAGTGGGCAAAAACGATAGATTCAAAGTTAAAAACTTTTACTGATTTTAAAGAGATGTTAAGTTCAGGAGAGATAGATGCAGTTATTGTTGCTACTCCTCACTATTTACATCCAATTATGGGAATGGAAGCTATAAAGCAAAAGATACATGTATTGGTTGAAAAACCAGTTGGTGTTTTTACAAAAAATGTAGAAGAGTTAAATAAAGTTTCAGAAGAAAATAGAGATGTTGTTTTTGGATTATTATTTAATCAAAGAACCAATCCACTATTTAAAAAAGCGAAAGAGATAATTGACGCAGCTGGAATTGGAAAATTTAAAAGAGTGAATTGGATAATAACAAATTGGTATCGTCCACAAAAATATTATGATAATGGAGAGTGGAGAGCTACTTGGGCAGGAGAAGGTGGAGGAGTTTTAATAAACCAAGCTCCTCATCAGATAGATATGTGGCAGTGGTTGTGTGGAATGCCAAATAAAGTTCGAGCTTATTGTAAGTTTGGAGAAAATAGAGATGTAGAAGTAGAAACAGATGTAACAGCTTATGTGGAATACCCAAATGGAGGGAATGGAGTTTTCATAACTTCAACACATGATGCTCCTGGAACAAATAGATTAGAAATAATTGGAAACAATGGAAAAATAGTTATAGAAAATGATCAATTATCATATAAAAAATTGTTAGTTCCAGAGAATGAGCTTAATTTAATTGCAACAGCAGATTTAAGAGATCCTAAAAATACACCTCAGTTTGAAGAAACAATCTATACATCTAAAGAACTTGGTGAAGTTCCTTGGGGAGTTGAACATGCCCTAGTAATTGAAAACTGGATAGATGCTATTGAAGGAAAAGATAAATTAATAGCTCCTGGAATTGAAGGAATAAAAGCTTTAGAACTTATAAATAGTATGATTTTATCAACATTTTTAAATAAAGAGATTGATTTGCCTATAGATAAGAATCTTTACTACGATGAACTGATGAAAAGATGCACTATTTCTAAATATAAAAAAAGATGGAGTATTTAGTTATGGAGGAAAAAAAACGTGTAGGAGTAGTTGGATGTGGAGTTATAAGTGAGGTTCACATTCCACTGATAAAAAGAAGAAATAATTTAGTTGCAGTATGTGATGTAAAATCAGAACTAGCTAAAAAAATAGGAGAAGAAAACAGTTGTAACTACTACGAAAGTTTTAATCAAATGTTAGAGAAGGAGGAGTTAGATGTGATTCACATTTTAACTCCACATAACATTAGATATGAGATTGCAGAGCTAGCTTGTAAAAAAGGAGTGCATTTTATTATAGAAAAACCATTGGCTCACACTTATGAGGAAGCTGTTAAATTAATAGATCTTTTAAAAATATATCCTGAAATAGAAGCCACAGTGGTTTATCAAAATAGAAGAAATAAAAGCTACATAAAATTGAAAGATGAACTCAAAAATTTTAAATGTGGAAAAATTTTAGGATTAGAAGCAACTGTATTCTGGAGAAGAGATTTAAGTTATTATGAAAGTGCTCCATGGAGAGGAAAAAAAGTAGAGAGTGGCGGTGGCTTGCTTATAAATCAGGCTATACACACAATTGATTATCTTCAAGACATTGGTGGAGAGATAAAAAGTATATCTGGAGGAATTTCTAAATTAAAGAACGTCGATTTGGATATAGAGGATACAGCTGCCATAAAGCTTGAATTTAATAATGGGATAGAAGCTTTTTTTAGTGGAACTCTTTGTAATTTTTCAAATACAAGTATAAGTTTAAAAGTTTATTGTCAAGGTGGAAATTATACAATTAGAGATGGACAATTATTCTTAAATAGGAATGGAGAAGAGAAAATTTTAGAAAAAGATGAAAAGGGTGAAATAAAAGATTATTATGGTGCATCTCATGAGATAGAGATTAAAAGTTTTTACGATTCTCTAGGAAATAATGAAAAACTATATCTATCCTTAAGTGAATCTCTAAAAAGTTTAAAAATAATAACAGATATCTATGAAAGAGGTGATTTAAAATGAAAATTGCAGTTCAAATGATAGGATATTTTATGCCGTATTTAAAAGAGGGAAGGGATGTAGAGTTGTCTTTTGCCAAAGAAGCTTTAAAAAATATAAAAGAAATGGGATATGATGGAGTTCAACTTTCAGGATTTGGAAGAGTAACTGATGAGATTATAGATTTTTATAGAGATACTTGTAAGGAGTTAGGGTTAAAAATTGTTGCAACACATATAAACTACTTAGATTTAACAGAAAAATTAGATTTAGTTATAAAAGCACATAAAGAATGGAATTGTGATCTTTGTGGGATAGGAGCTATGCCCATAAATTATCAAGAGAGCTATGAAAAATATATAGAGTTTGCAAATATAATAGATTCAATTGGAGAGAAA
>JBOGAY010000107.1:0-10177 GCA_051655925.1 Sarcina sp.
GCTTTAGCATATATAGTCATAAAAATTGAACTTTGATTATCACCTACTTCAAGCTCTATTTTTTTCTTATCTTTTACTTTTTCAATTTTTCCTGAAGTATGATTCTCTCCTATTCCTTCATTTCCCGTAGAAGTTACAAATAGTATTCCACTTGAATCTGATAAATCATCTATATACTTTTCAATTACTGAGCTACCATCATGACCTCCAACTGTTGTACCTAAAGGGATATAAATAACAATTGGTTTATTTAAATCTTTTGCAATACCAAATAAATATCTTATTCCAAGCAAAATATCTGTATTTCTATATTGATATTTTGTATAACCTTCACTTGCATAAAACTTTTTAAAATCCTCATCTGCTGGCTTTAATTTAACCATTGCAATATCAGCATCTATTGCAATCCCCTTACTTAAATCATTTCTCCCTCTCCCAGCAATCATTCCAGCTAAAGCTGTCCCATGACCATTCTCATCTTTAGTATCAACAATAGAATATGGATCTTTTCCTTGCATCTTCAAGTTTAAAGCATTATTTATATCCTCTCTCTTATATTCAGCACCAAAAAAAATATCTTTATTATCATTCTTTTTTTCTGCCCCTTGATCCCAAATTCTTATAATATTACTTGTTCCATCTTCTTTTATAAACTCATTATTTAAATAATCTATTCCTGTGTCTATAATCCCTAAAATTGTTCCTCTTCCCGTTAAATTTAAATACGGATTATACTGAAAATTACTTGCTTTTGATGCCTCTACAGGAGTTACTGTTTCAATTGTATAAACTCCACCACTATCTATATAAATAACCTCTGGAAGCATAGACACAAATTCAATTTTATCTTTTCTTGCTGAAACTATTGCAAAACTTTCATCTATAGCTATAGCTGATGCAAAATCATTATACTTCTCTACTCGCCCAATAATATCACCTTCATATTGAACCAAAAAATCTGTGTATCCCTTTTCTAAATAATATTGTTTTGTAGTACTTTGTGTTGACTTACAACTTTTATTTTTAAGTATTTCACTTTTCATACTTCTCGCTCCATCTATGATATAATTTCTTCCCTCTTTTTCTTTTTTACTATTAAGCAAAATTTCTATACTTTTACTTGCACAAAGATACCCATAACCGTATGTTCTACTTGGATAATTAGTACCCTTTTTATCCCTTGTTGCGCCCATCAAAATATAATATTTTAACCTTTCTCCAAACAAATATGAATCATTATTTTTCACTATTCCCCACTCAATCATAAGTGCGCAAACTCCCGCAACTTGAGGCGCTGCTACAGAAGTTCCAGTCTCTGGACCAAATCTTGCCTGAGAAATAGCTCCCATAACATTCTCCCCCGGTGCAAGTATGTCTGGTTTTACAATACTTCCAACCCGTTCAATTCCTCGCCCTGAAAAATATGAATAATTAAGTGCACTAGAACTATAACTCCCAACAGAAATTACAGATGCTACAGTAGCTGGTATACCTAATGTATTAAAAGGATCAGGCTTTAAAAACTTAGTTTGTGGATTCAACTTAGCCGTTATTGGTAACCAAATATCCACAATACCCTCATAATTCATTTTATTTTTCAATTTTATAATCCATTGTCCACTCTCAACACTTCCATTATTTGCGGTTATATTAATACTAATTTCACCTACTTTATCAAAAGGTTTCGGTCCACTATCATAAAGAAAAACTTTATGACCACCTACATTAAATTTATTAGTTCCCTCACCTATAGAAATTAAAGAAGTTGAATCTCCGCTAGGTGTAGTAATTTCTAATAATAATTTTGTTAAAGTTGAATTATAAATTTGTAGAGCTATCATTTTTTCATCTTCTGCAATATTTAAAAACACCTCATCTTCATCTTTTAAAACTGCACTATAATGATGCCCAGCCGCACCTTCATTGCCAGCTGCAACAACAACAGCAACTCTATTAACCTGACAATATGAATCTATATACTTTTCTATAAGACTAGTACCATTATGTGCACCATCATTTGCACTAAGGCTAATATTAACAACTAAAGGCATCTGTAATTCATTACTTTTATCAATTAAAAATTTTAAACCCCTCATCATTTGTGTACTTACTGTGGATTTAATTACACCATCACCTGTAATTTTAACCATAATTATAGATGCATCTGGTGCCACTCCATAATTATCTTTCTTTGTATTTTTTCCTCCCCCCGCAGCAATAGAAGCAACTGCAGTTCCATGTCCTTGCAAATCTTTAACATTTAAAACCTCAAAAGGATTCGTGCTTTTTATAGCCTCATTTATTAGTTTTTCATCATAAACTTTTTTGTTATTTAAATCATAAATGCACTTAATTCTAGTATTTCCTTCCTCATCCATAAAAGCTCTATGAGTATAATCAATTCCCGTATCTATAATTCCTATTAAAACACCTTTTCCTGTAAGTCCATAATTGCTCCAAACCTGTGGAACACAACTTGCAATATTGGATTGGATATCATTAATAGTAAAAACCTTTGGAAATTCAATATATTGAACTCCTTTAAGCTCACCTAACTTATCAAAATCTTTTGCTTTAATACTTATAATTCCATAACCAATACCTAAATTTTCAAAAGTTGCACCAATCTCTAGACTTGACTTAGCTACTAAATTTTCATTTTCACCAAAAAGAATAATAAACTCAATTAAACTATCTGAACTTTCTAACTTTGAAATATAATTAGCTGTAAGTTCTACTAACTCTAATGGAACACCCGTTATAAATTTTCTAAACTCAAAAGTATCCATTCGCTCTTAATCACCTCTACCAAAATAGTTCCTTAGATTAAACTATTCTAATAAAGTCCTTTTAGTTATTGAAATATATAAGTTCCTATGTTAAATTATATAGGTATTTCTAAAATATCTTTATTTAAACATTTCTTAAAATTTGCACAAAAGTAAATTTCTAAATTTAATCACAAAACTTTTTTTCTAAAATAATTCACATCAAAAAATAAAAATAATTATCCACAGGTAAAAAAACAAAAAGTTATCCACAGGCATTTTTTATTTTTTTACCTGTGCATAACTTTTTGCTTTCATTATTAAAATATTTAAATTGATATTAAAACAAAAAAAGTGATACCATTTGGATATCACTTTTTCAAAAATTATTTTAAATTAAATTCTACTCTATATAAAGTTGCTATTGGTTTAAGTTCTTTAATAACAGCAGTTTCTGTCATCATACTTCCACCATTACTAACTAAAAGAACTTTAACACTATCAAGTTTTTTAATTTGTCTAACCATTCTTTTACCTTTATGCTCAACTAATGCAATTGTATTATTTTCAATCTCATTAATTTTATATCCTAAAGCTATATCACCTTTTTGAATTCTAAATCCTGTCATATCATTTTCTTCTATTTTAATATAGAACACTTTATCTGATGTATGACCATCAATTTTATTAGAACTCATAGGTAATTGTCTATGACCTAAAGCTTTATTTAAATCATAGTTGAAAATTGGAACATTCTTTAGATTTGAACCAAAAGCCTGACTCCACATTTCATTAACTTCTGAATCCTTTTTGCTTGATTTTGATGCAGTAGTTGCCACATATCTATCTTTTTGTGGTTCTTTTTCTTTTGCAAGCTCCTCATCTGAAACAAGCATAGTCGCATCATTTAAATCAACACCTAATACTTTTCCAATCTTAGCAATTAAAGCTTCATTAATAATTTTTCTACCTTGCTCTACATCATTAATAAACTTCTCATTAACACCTAACTTTTTACCTAAAGCTTTTTGAGTTAATCCTTTTTCATTTCTAACCTTTAAAATTTGTTCTCCTACTCTATTCTTGCTCATGTTGCATTGCACTTCCTTTATTAGTTTTGTGCCATTCTCTCTCTTCCATAAGATGTTCAACTAAATAGTCAAACTCCCACTCCATTGACGTTGGTGTAGTAGTTGCAAGAATTGGCTTTTTCTTTAAAATTCTCTTTGTTAAAGACATCACCATATCAAGTTGTACTCCTGGAACATTATGAAAAACTATAATTTTTTCATTCTTTGCAATCTTATCTGAACCTATCTTCTCACTTGACCCATCAATAATATCCTTAACTTTCATTTTTGTCATATCATCTGTTACTCTAATTATTTTAACCTTCGCTTGTTGTAACTTCATAAGCTCCATTACATCTAAGCCATGAGCTAAAATACATTTTTGTATTCCTAACATTTAAAACTCCTCCTTTCTCTAATATTTAATATTCTAAAAGCCTAACTTACTGATTAAGTTAGGCTTTCATTTAAACTCTAAAAAAATTAGAATCTGCTTTGCATTGTTTCTGGTTCACCTATGTTTTCAGCATTTTCTACTGTTACTGATTCCATAACTTGTGGATCATTTGGTCTATCTTCTCTATTTCTTGGAACTGCAACTATTTCTCTAGCTACATCAAGCCCTTCTATTAATTTACCAAAAGCTGCATAATCTCCATCAAGATGTGGCGCTGCTTCAACCATTACGAAGAATTGACTTCCCCCTGAATCTCTAGCAAAAGCTCTAGCCATTGATAAAACTCCAGCCTCATGTTTTAATGTATTTTGTTTGAATCCATTTCCTCTGAATTCACCTTTGATTTGATATCCTGGGTTACCCATTCCTGTTCCATCTGGGCATCCTCCTTGAATCATAAATCCAGGAATTACTCTGTGGAATATCTTTCCATCATAGAATCCTTTCTTCACTAAACTAACAAAGTTTGCAACTGTGTTAGGTGCCATTTCTGGGTATAATTCTGCCTTCATTACTTTTCCTGAAGCCATTTTTATAGTAACTATTGGGTTCATATTAAATTTCTCCTTTCAAATGCACTAACAATAATTTTTTACTATTAGTATGTCTATTAAACTTATTATATATTATTTTGTTAATGTTGTTAATTATAATTCATATTCTTCTAATTTTCAAAAAAAATAAAAAGCAGTTAAATCCCCCAATTCAACTACTTTTATATCCCTTTATATGAAAACTTCATTAATTTTAAAAACCCTTATTTTTAACTTTTATATGTATATGCATCACACTTAAAACTTAACACTACCTACAAAGTTATTATTGGAAAGTTGTACCCTTTACAACTCTTGAATAGTCATTTTCATTTGATAAATTTTTAACATCTATTTGGTCAATAACTAATTTTCTTCCTTTTCTATAAATAAGATCATTGAATAAACATGTTAAAAATGTTGTTGAAACTTTATCAATCCCTGCAAAGTCTAATTCAATTTTATTATCTAAATTATTATTTATAAGTGCTCTTAAGATTATCGCATCCTCATTGTTTAATATGTTTCCTAAATATTCTTTTACTCTTATTTTCATAATTACTACCTCCTCAAATGTTTTATTATTTATAATTTTCTGAAAATTCTCTCTTCTTGATATTATAATAACAAGTTATTTTTACTTTGTCAATATTTTAACAAACTTTAATATTATTTTTTTAAATTTTATTAATAATTAACTGTACCTCTAATCTTTATCCTATCTTCATACAAAAAATGATAAGGTATCTTTTACTTAAGATACCTTATCATTTTTTATAAGTTCATAACTTAAATCTATTAATTTTTGATCCTGCGCTGAATTATAAACTGTAATTTCTCCTGCTTGATTACTATCATTTAAAAGATTTTGCTCTGCAAGTCTTCTTTTCATTTCCTTCGAAGTCCCAAGACTTCCATCTATTATATCCACATCTTCTCCAACTATTTTTGCTAAAGTTTCTTTAATAAAAGGATAGTGTGTACATCCTAGAACAATTGTAGCAATCTTTTCATCTTTAAACTGCGAAAATTTTTCTTTTAAAAACTCTTCTAGTTCAGGTCCCTCTAAAATACCGTTTTCAATAAACTCAACAAGCCCAGGACATGGAAGTGGTACAACATCCTTTCTTCTATCTCCTGCAAGTCTATCTAATAATCTATTAAATTTACCCTCTGCAAGCGTCATAGTTGTTGCCATTATTATGATTTTACCTTCTTTATTTGATTCCACTGCTGGTTTTAAAGCTGGTTCAATTCCCACAATAGGAAACTTTGGATATTTCTTTCTAAGCTCTGCAACAACAGCAGATGTAGCTGTATTACATGCAACTACAATACCTTTAACACCTTTAGCAAGTAAAAAATCCACAACATTATATGATAATGCTCTAACCTCTTCCACCGTTTTTGTGCCATAAGGTGCATTCTTTGAATCTCCATAATATATATAACTCTCATTAGGCATGACTTCTAAAGATTCTCTTAGAACACTTATTCCTCCAACTCCAGAGTCAAAAAAACCAATAGGACTATTTTTTAAACAAATAATTTTTTCCTTCATTTCTTATACTCCCTGCCTTTTTATTCTCATAAAAAATTATGTTAATTATCCACTTTCATATCTTTACCTATATGTAAATTTATTTGATTGACTCTAAATATCAACTGTGATAAAATTCTTCTAATACGAACTTTATTGAACTTAAAGTTTTCAATATTCGTCAATCAATCAAGAAAGGATGTGACCATGGATACTGCTATTTTTATATTCACCTAATATATTAAAAATAACTTCTTTATTATATTATAGCACTATCTAAAAATTTATGAGAAAAGATTTAATTTATACAATTCCAAAGGAAAAGCATAATGAAAAGGATCTTAAAGAAATTTTTGCAAATCACCCAGAAATTAAGTTTATATCACTTGTTGGTGTAGATCTTGCTGGTAATGATACTGATGAAAGAATACCTTTAAAAATATTTTTAGAGTCAATTGATGACTTCTTATATGGTACAGCAGTTCAAACTGATGGGTCTTCTGTTGTATTACCTGGGATAGCAACACTTAATAACGCTAAAGTGGATATGGTTGCAGATATTAGTGTAAACTGGTTCATAGATTATAATTATGATTTACTTGATACAGAAACAAATAAACCAATAGGAACAATCAGAATACCTTGTTTCCTTATACATGATGGTAAAGCAGTTGATTCAAGAAAAATTTTAAGAAACTCAATGGATTTCTTAGAAAGTAACTTAATTAGCATATTAAATGAAAATGAAGAGCTTTTAGAAGATTATCAAATAAAAGCTAATGATATAGAAAAAGTTCTTTTAACTTCTGCAACAGAACTAGAATTCTGGGTTAAAACCCCTAATGATAAAGCTCATGTTGAAGAACTTACAACATCAGAAGTTTTACAAGAACAATATTGGACAAGAACAAAAGGTAATGTTAGATCAGCAATGGAAGAATCTCTTCTTTTAATGGAGTTATATGGATTCGAGCCAGAAATGGGGCATAAAGAGGTTGGAGGAGTTAAAGCTACTCTTACATCAGATGGTCAATTTGATCATATTATGGAGCAACTTGAAATAGACTGGAAATATTCAAATGCTCTTCAAGCTGCCGACAATGAATTATTCATAAGAACACTTATAAAAGAAACATTTAGAAAGCATGGATTAGAAGTAACATTCCTTGCAAAGCCAATTGCTGGTGTTGCAGGTACAGGTGAACACACACACCTTGGTCTTGCTTTAAAACTTAAAACAGGAAAAGTAGTTAACCTATTCCATACAACTGATAAGAATCACTTCTTAAGCAAAATTGGATATGGTTCGCTTATGGGTATCCTTAAAAACTATGAAATATTAAATCCATTTATTTCATCAACAACAGATGCATTAAAAAGACTTAGTCCTGGTTTCGAAGCTCCAATATGTGTTGTAACATCACTTGGTCAAAGTCCTGACAATCCATCAAGAAATAGAACTATACTTGTAGGACTTATAAGAGACCCTAACAGTCCTCTTGCTACAAGATTTGAACTTAGATCACCAAATCCATTCACAAACACATATTTATGTATAGCTACAAGTTATCTTTCTATGTTTGATGGAATTAAGTTCGCAGTTCAAAAAGATATCACAAAAGATATTCTTTTAAAAGAAATATCAAAAGCACCTGGTGAAGATGCTATTTACCTTGAAAAAGACAGATGCTATAGAAGCGAAGAAGATATCTATGAATTCTTCACACCAGAAGAAAGAGACGCTATCTTTGGAAAAGCTCCAGCGACTGTATATGAGGTTCTTAAAGTTTTAGATGAAAATTCAACAGATATACTTAAGGTTGGAAATATTTTAGATGATCAATTGATAAATAGTTTTAAATCTTCAGTAATCACAAGATGGTCAACTGAAATTGCTTATAGAACTATTCCTAAGTACACAAGGCATATAAGAGGATTTAAACAGCTTCATGTATCTGATAAAGCTTCAGATTTAGACCTTTCTAATTGGTCTGCTGTTAATGAGTTAAGATTTAAAATTATGAAGGATAGTCATAGTAAAAAAGGACTATTCACTCAATTAAAAGAAGCTATAGATTCTGATGACTTAGAATTAATTTCTAATTTACAATTAAAACTTCAAGAAAATATGAAAGCCCTTAGAGAAAATTATAGTAATTACAAGAAAAACTTACTTGATATCTAAAGGTAAAAAGGTTTATTCACTATTTGGGTTCTTTCTCATCTTTGGTGAAATAGAATACTGAATACATTAGAAAAGGGCATCCTAAAATGCCCTTTTGTTGTATACTTATTTTTTATACCCATACTTGAGTAAGAACCACTATTTGAATAAACCTTTTTTTATTCACTTTACTACTTCCTTAAGCTTTATTTTTATTTATGTTATTAACTAAAATCTATTAAAGTTTTTCACAAAAACCTTCGATAAATTTATAAGAAGTTTTATATTTAATTACTTTTTAAATTATTTAAGTATAAAATTTTTAAATTTAAATAATCTAAAAAATTATTAGTAAAGTAATTAACTACTTTACTTTCAAATAATAGCTAGTCATAAGAAATTAAAGTTATCTCTAAGACCTAGGCATCTAATATGGTTTTGACAGATTTAAATTATAAACTTAGAGAATATTATAGTAATTATATGTAAGATTTTTACTTTTTAAGGCGAAAGTCTAATAACAAATTTGACTTGATATTTAAATACTATAAATTTATGAGGTGCCTAAAGATGAGACTTATTCCAATAGAATGTGTAAAAGAAAATACATACTTAGCTCGAACCATTTATGATAATGATGGTCGTATATTGCTTAAAGAAGGTGTAAAACTTTCAAATAATCTTATATCAAAAATTAAAGAATTAAAAATTTATTCTCTTTATATAATAGATGAATATAGTGATAAAGAAATCAATGATATAATTTCACCAGAACTTAGACAAAAGTCTATAAAACTCGTTAAAGATATTTTTGAAAATATCGAGATGATGAAACTAGCTAGTGTAGAATTTAGCGCTCTCAATCAACAAAAAACTTTCTCTGATTTAAAAAGAAAAGAGGATTACTTTAATACACTAAAAACATTATCTGAAGATTTATGTTTTAGTATTTTAGCTAATAAAGATATTTCTGTTGGACTTGTTGATATAAAAAATATGGACAATTATACATATCAACATTCTGTTAATGTAGCTACTCTTTCTGTTGTTCTTGGAGTTGGTATTGCACTTCCTAAAACAAAGTTAATTGACCTATGTATTGGTGCATTACTGCATGATATAGGAAAAGTATTTGTCGGAAAAAAAATCATCCAAAAACCGGCAGGTCTAACAGATGATGAATTTAATATAATAAAACTACATCCACAATTAGGTTATGATTATATTAAAAATATACCTAATATAAAAACAGCTTGTAAAATGGTTGTTTTGCAACATCATGAAAGAGTAGATGGAACAGGTTATCCAAACTCACTTGTTGAGGAAGACATAAATCTACTAGCAAGAATAGTTTGTATTGCAGATGTTTATGATGCCTTAACTTCTGATAGACCTTATAAAAGGGCTATGTGCCCAAATGATGCTTTTGAATTTATTCTTTCAAAAGCTGGTACTATGTTTGACTTTAATCTAGTTAAAGTTTTCTCACGAATTATTGTACCATATCCTATTGGAACTTTAGTTAAATTAAGCGATAACTCTGTTGGAGTTGTAACAAAATCACACCCTTTATATCCATTAAGGCCAATGATTAAAATAATAAATTCTAAAGATTCTACCTTAAAAAATACAATCATTGATTTAT
>JBOGAY010000108.1:0-3768 GCA_051655925.1 Sarcina sp.
ATGAATATTTAATTCAAGCAGGTAAAAGTTTTACTGTGAATCTAACAGTTGGAAATGTTTTGCTTGGGTTTATTGTTGCAATAATTGTTTCGATAATAGCAGGAATAATTCCGGCGGGAAGAGCAGCTAAGCTAGATGTTGTTGAAACAATTAATGAAGAGTAAGTGTTATAGAAATGTTAATTATAAGAATTTCGAAAAGATTATAATTTCTTATAGAAAGATTATTAATATAATATAAAAGAAAATGTTTTATTAGAAATACAAATAACATAGGATGTTTATATAAATTAGAAAAAAACTAAGGAGGAAAAAGAAATGAATAATAATATTATAGATATTAATAAGACTGCAATAGTAGTTATAGATTTACAAGAAGGAATTGCTAGAAGAGAAGGATTAAAGCCTTATAGTGCTGCAGAGGTAGTTAAAAATTCAGTTAAACTTGTTAAAAAATTTAGAGAAAATGGTGCAGAAGCATTTTTAGTAAGAGTAAGCTCTGATGGAAAAGATAGACTAAATCCAATTTTAGATGAAAAAACAGTACGTCCTTTTAGTGAAAGGTGGGATGTTCTAATTCCAGAACTTACAGATATAGAAGGTACAAAAGTAATAACTAAAAGACAATGGGGAGCATTTTATGGAACAGAACTTGAGCTGCAGTTAAGAAGAAGAGGTATTGATACGATTGTTTTATGTGGTATTGCAACAGGAATAGGAGTTGATACAACAGCTAGAGAAGCTTATCAAAGGGGATTTAATCAGATATTTGTTTCAGATGCTATGACTGGATTATCAGAAAAAGAAAATGAGTATGTTTTAAAATATATATTCCCAAGAATGGGTAGAGTGAGAACAACAGAAGAGGTTTTGGAGTATTTTAATAAGTAAAATATCTCTATGTTTAAAGATTAAAATAATAAGGTATGAAATAAATGAAAGGTATAGGGGATTTTCCCTATACCTTTTATTTGAATACTGATAAATTGTCATTCATGAATTTATTTATAGTATTATAATTTTCTAAAACAGTTTTTTGTAATTCTTGTAATGTTTTTTGATTAGGAGTTTTTAATAGAGCCTCTTTATTAAAAGCTATTACAGAATTTATGTACGCATTATTTTTTTGTGTTAATTGATTTAAGAATAAAGATTCACTACGTACATCAGCAGAGTTTAATTTGCTTGCAAATGCACTTAAATTATCATTTAAAGCACTGACTGCATTTTGAGAATCAGGGTATAAATTTACAACATTATTAGTACTCATTGACATATATAAATTTTCATTGAATCTAAAAATACTTACAAAGATTTTGTATTGTTTAGCTTTGTATTCAACAACGGGATTTACAGGTGCGGGTGGTGCAACTGTTTTTGTAGGTGTTGAAACAACTTTAGGTAAAGGCTTAGGTGGTGCAGCAAACAATGAACTTATAATCCAATATACTGCAAATATAACAATTGCTAATATACTCATATTTCTTAAAAATTTAAAAAAATTAAAGTGAGTTTTTTTGCTTTTTTTCTTTGATGTTTTTTTATTCATTTTTTTTCGTATCCTTTGTTTAAAATATATAGATATTATATACCAAATTTATAGTAAATAGAAATTAGTAATAATAATCCTAAATTTATCAATTATTTATAAGAAAAATTTATATTAAATTAAAAAAAAATTTTACTTTTTATATATGGATAAAAAAACCTGAATACTTGCATATTCAGGTTTTTAAAAAACACTTAGTAGTTAAATGCTTTATGGATAATATTCTTAGTTTAATTAGCTAGACCCTACATTAAATATCATAGCCATATCTCAAAGGATTTATTCAGTATAATCTTTATCTAGAGTAATTATACAATTATATTTAGGATATTCTTTTTCAATATTTTTTTTGATTGATTGAATTATTTCCTCATCTGTCATTATATTTTTAGCTTTAGTAAAAGCAACGACAATATCAAAACGCAAGTCAGTAATACCATTGTTTTCTATAACTCTAAAATCATGCATTGATTTTAAAATTGGATTATATTCAATCATTGTAAGGATTTTTTCTTTGATGATTGCAGTTTCACCTTTTGCAACATAAATAGGGTCCATGTGAATAGTAAGTAAAAGTTTATGTTTTTCAGACATTTCTCTTTCTGCTTGATCTATTATATTATGCATTTTTATGATATCAACATCAGCTGGAAACTCTACATGGATAGATGCTATAGCATTTCCTACTCCATAATTATGAATTATTAAATCATGCACAGCAATTACATTTTCATAGTTCATAATTTCATTAATGATTTGTTTAGAGAATTCAGGATCAGGAGCTTCACCTAAAAGAGAATTAATAGTTTCTTTTAATAATGAAAAACCAGCATAAATTATGAATAATGATACAAATCCTCCAACATAAGCATCTATTGGTATAGTTGTAAATTTACTTGCTAAAAATGATATAGCAACGCAACTTGAAGTAAATACATCACCAAAGGCATCCATGCCAGAAGCTTTTATAGCACCTGAATTTATTTTTTTACCAATTCTTGTATTAAAATAACCAAGCCAAATTTTAACAAATACTGTAATTATCAAAAGTATAAAAGGTATTAATTCAAATTTAACTAAGGATGGGTTAAGAATTCTTTCTATAGAAGTTTTTAAAAATTCAAATCCAACTAGCATGACCATAAATGAAATTGTAAAAGCTGAAATATATTCCATTCTTCCGTGACCAAAAGGGTGTTCTTTATCAGGTGGAGCCTGTGCTAATTTAAAACCAATGATTGTTATTATTGATGATAAAACATCTGATAAATTATTAAATGCATCAGCTGTTATAGCAATACTACCAGTGATGAATCCTATAATAAATTTTACAATAAATAAGAGAATGTTAGAGATAATACCAATTATACTAGCAAGATAACCATAAGAACTTCTTACCTTTTCATCAGTATAGTTTTCACTATCTTTAACGAATTTTTTTATTAATATTTTTGAAAACATAGTTTACCCCCATTAAATTTTAAAACTTAATATATTATAACATAAACAAAAAAATATTTTTTAATATTTTATTCGTAAAGAAAATATTAAAAATTTTATATTTTATCTAAAATTTTACAGAAAAGTGACGATAAATGTTATAATAGGTAAGTGTAACCAAATTGTAATCATTTAGAGAGGTAAAAAAATGAAAAATAATAAGTTAAAAGCACTTTTAGTGTCATCAGTTATTTTTACAGGAGCTATGTTTGATAACTCAGTTATGGCACTTGCAGAAGATATGACAACGAATAATGATGTTCCAAAGGATACAGGAATAATAGAACAACAGTTAAATGAAAAATCAACACCGGTTATTAATGGAATCAAAATTAATAAAAAATTAATTGATATTAATTATTCCAAAGGTGTAACAATATCACCTAAATATATTGTTATTCATGATACTGATAATAGAGCAGCGGGTGCAGATGCTATGGCTAATAGAAATTATTTTGCTAATCATCCAAATGCTAATTCATCAGCACACTATATTATTGATGATTCAAATATAGTACAAGCTTTGGAAGATACATGGAAGGGATGGCATGTTGGTGATGGTGGAAATGGAGCAGCTATTCAAAATGGAAATTCTATAGGTATAGAACTTGCAGTTAATAAGGGGAATAATTTTGATAAAACTTATCAAACAGGGATAGAGCTTACAAGATATCTTATGAGAAAATATAATATTCCAGCTCAAAATGTAGTAATGCATAA
>JBOGAY010000109.1:0-14271 GCA_051655925.1 Sarcina sp.
ATTCATTATAACTCTACATTGATATATAGTCAACTATGTATTATAATATAATTAAAATATTGTGAGGTGATCAAAATGGCAAGAAAAAATATCAATACAACATTAGATGAAGAATTATATAAGAGTATTAGAATGTTAGCACTTCAAAAAGGAGTTAATGCTAACGATTTAATCGAAGAAGGGATGAAAATTATAATTGACAGAGAAAATAAGAAAGACAAGTCATAGTGTATATAATATTAACTATCAGCCCTAAATATAGAAATGCTATATTTACAGGTAAATTAAAATATGAAATATCTAAATTATTTAAAAGAATCGCTTATGATTATGGTTTTGAAGTTTTGGAACAAGAGATTATGCCTGACCATATTCATTTGTTTATATCTGCTCCTCCAACGATTGCACCGACAGAAATAGTTAAAATACTAAAAAGTGTAAGTGTTAATACCTTATTTAAAACCTTCCCTAATCTAAAGAAAAGTAGATTTTGGGGTAGTGGACTTTGGAGTAAAGGTTATTATGTTGGAACAGTAGGAGCAGTAAGTTCCGAAATCATTGTAAGGTATATTCAAGACCAAAAACTTAAATAGGTAAGCTTACAGCCTCGGGCATAAAGCCACGAGGTTTTACGTTATTTTCTATAAAAAAATAAGAATAGCAAACGACTTAATATTTCCTAGTTTCTTAACTATATATGGTGTAGCAAGTAAAAATACAAGCATCCCCACATTTTCTAATGAAAGTATTGTTGAAGTCGTTCCTCTACTTAAATGTAATATATTATTAAAATAAATTGCAAGGTTAGGAGTTATAAAGTTTGATTCAACTCCCATTGAAACTGAATAAATGATCCAACAAATAATATACTTATTTTTAAATATACTTTTATCAAACTTAACTTTTTCTACAATATCATTTACAAATTCACTTACTCCACCCCTAAAGCATAAACTACTGTAAATAGTAATATATTAAGTGCCATACGCTTCTTTTCTAATGTTTTTATCTTATGTTTCATTATGAAATTCTCCTAAAGATGTATTTTTGTACCTTTAATAGATTGCCATAAATGATATTTATTTTAATTAAAATATATTTTCATATAAGAAGTTTTATTAAAAAAGAGTAGATATTATTTTATCTACTCTTTCAAACTAATTGTTACCCTTATATTTATTTATAAAACTTATAAGATTTTCTATATCTTTAGGATTAACTCCTCTAAGTTCCTCTGGTATTATATCTACTTCCTCTAATACTTTCAAAAGATTATCTAATCCATTTTCTATATCTTCCATGTCATTTACATTTTTTTCAATTTTTTTCACAATTTCTATTTTATTCTTTTCACCTCTAGCCTTAGTAAATTCACCCAAAAGCTTCATCATATTTTGATGACTTTCTTTATACGCCTCATCTCTATAAGGGTTCGTACCATCTCTTTTCTTATGTTTATTAATTCTTATGTTTTTAACCTCTTCAATAAGCAAATCCCAATCTACCCTATCCGAACTCCTAAGAGTATCATCAATAGCATTTAATGATTCTTTTATAATATTTAAATGTTTAATTTTTAAATCTATAACTTTTTGTTGATTAGCTATAATTTCTGCTGTCCTATCAATATCATCAAGATCATATTCTTTTATTTCTGCAATAGAAAAACCTAAAAACTTTAATGATGTAATCTTCTTTAACTTTTTAAAATCTTCATCAGTATAAAATCTATGCATTGCTTCATTTTTATGACTTGGAACTAAAAGTTCAATTTTATCATAATATCTTAAGGTTCTTTCAGTAACACCAGCCATTTTAGCAAATTCTTGTACTTTATAATAACTCTCCATAACCTTTCTCCTTTGTTTATTCCACTTCCCTAAATTAATTCCTATCTAAATAGTATGTTTTTAGATATTGTTTTGTCAATATATCTTAACTCTCTCTCTATCTTTTTTAAACATATATTCGATATAATTTAGTCATAATATTTGAGAAATTTGAGACAAACATTATGGGAGAGTGTAAAATGAAAAAATTAGCGTATGAATTTGGTATAGCTGGCTACTTTGCAATCTTCATTCTATGTACTTTTGAACAAATAATGATATCTGTCAATTCTTATGGTTTTGATACAATAGCAAGTCTTTACTTATTCTTTGGGTTGAATATAGTAGGATTTGGAATTCTTGTATCCTCAATTGTAAATGATAGATCTAAGCGAATACATACATCTTTCAACTTAGGCAATAAGGGTATTGCAATATTATATTTAGGAATAACTGTATTATCAGTTTTATTCTTAATAAATTCAAGTAAATATAACTTAGCTGCTGATAACTTTTGGTTATTAATTAAAGGCTTCATTTTTGAACCTGAAATATACTTACCTATAGTTCCAGTATTAATTTCTGGAGCATTATTCTTAGTTAGCAGTAGAGAAAAAAAATATAAAGTTCAAAAGTATTCTTTAGAAGAAGCAAAAAGAGTTAGTCATTCATAAATGATTAACTCTTTTTTGCAACTTATATTTATATTTATTTTTTAACAAGCTTTTTGCTTATTTCCACCAACTAAATTTTTCATTCCTCTACCTACAACTTAGAAGAAAGTTAATGATTTTACTATATTACTCGGTCCTATATATTCTCTAATTGCACGAAGCACTCTTTTTGTATCCCTTGAAGAAAAAGTATATGTTCCATTCTTTTTAGTTCTAACTGCATAACGTGGAATCTATTTACCTTTAAACATTACAGATACAATTACGCAGTCTACTTCTTCTCAAGGAATTTGAATGAATTTTGTATAATCTCGTGAATTGTAAAACTCAAACTCTTTATTTACCACCATTATTTCGCCATAATTAGACATAGTAGCATAAGATGTTCCTTTAACAACTATATCTACTTTTGAATTTAATGATTCTACCATATCCATCTAAACTTTTTTTAATTTACATTAATCCAATTACATGGAATATAATACCTATTACAAATAAATCTTGTGCATGTTGTATCATAGCTTCTTTAACACCATTTATTCCAGCTAGGAGACTTCCTCACTCAATATAAGCACCTTTGCTTAATTGAACAGATGAAACAACGGATGTAATTTAAAGACTAATAATAATGTATAACTTAAAACAAAAAAAGCAGGAATTAATATTAATTCCTGCTTTACAAAATTTAATTTTTTCCATAAATTTTCACTATATTAACTATAGTTTCAACTGCTTTTTCCATTGACTCTATTGCTACAAACTCATGTCTTCCGTGGAAGTTTTCTCCACCAGCAAAAATATTAGGACAAGGTAGTCCCATAAATGATAACCTTGCTCCATCTGTTCCACCTCTTATTGGTCTTACATGTGGAACTATATCAGCCATCTCCATAGCTTTCTTAGCTGTTTCAACTATATGCATTACTGGTTCTACTTTTTCTTTCATATTTCTATAACTTTCTATGATTTCAACCTTAACAGTTCCTTCACCATATCTAGCATTTAATTTTTCTTCTATTTCTTTAAATAATTTTTGTTTAGCTACATATTTATCTTCTGTGAATTCTCTTATAATAGCTACCATATTAGCTTTTTCAATACATCCCTTAACATCCATTACATGAATAAAACCTTCATAACCTGCTGTCTTTTCTGGAACTTCTTCAAGAGGAAGCTCTAGCATAAACTCATGAGCAACCATTATTGAATTTATCATTTTATTTTTTGCATAACCAGGATGAACATTTCTTCCTGTTATATCAATTTTAACAGTACAAGCATTAAAGTTTTCATACTCAAGTTCTCCAACATGTCCACCATCCATTGTATAAGCAAAGTCAGCACCAAATTCTTTAACATTAAAATGATCTGCCCCTTCACCAATTTCTTCATCTGGAGTAAATCCAACTTTAATATCTCCATGTTTAATCTCTGAATGATCTATAAGATACTCCATAGCTGTCATTATTTCAGCAAGTCCTGCCTTATCATCAGCTCCAAGAAGAGTTGTTCCATCAGTTGTAATTAATGTTTTTCCTATATAATTCTTAAGCTCTGGTGATGAACTTGGTGCAAGATAAACTTTTAACTCTTCATTTAAAACAATATCTTGCCCTTGATAATTTTCTATTACTTGAGGCTTAACATCCTTACCACTCATATCAGGTGCTGTATCCATATGTGCAATAAACCCTATTGTCGGTAATTTTTCATCCGTATTAGCTGGTAATGTTGCATAAACATAACCAAATTCATCAATATGAACATTTGATAATCCTATTTCTTTTAATTCCCCAACAAGCTTTTCTCCTAAAACTAATTGTCCCTTAGTACTAGGAGTAACTCTTGTTGACTCATCTGATTTTGTATCAAGTTTTACATACTCTAAAAATCTATCTTGAACTTTTTTCACTTTAAAACATCTCCTTTTTAATCTTTTATATAAATATTATTATACTTTTATATCACAAATAGAAGTCATAAATTTTCTTTACCTTCTATTTTTAATTTTTTTAAGTAAATTAAACACAGCATATACTAATATAATTGCTATAATCGCATTAATTAACTCCATAAGCAATCCCATCTATTCCGCCATCCTCTCTAAACAAAAAGACACTCTACAATTAAGAGTGCCTACTGTATTATTCTTCTCTTCCAAGTCCATGATTGTAAATTCTTCTATTATCTATAGACCAAAGTCTTTCAGAAAAATCTCCAACTTTAGTCTCTGTAACAAGCTTTTTCATATCATACATTCTAGCATCTATCGTATCAATATAATGTACTATTTCTGCTTCTGGGAACATTGGTTTTACTGGACTTCCATACTCAGGCTCAAAGTGGTGTGAAAGTATTATATGTTGAAGTAACATCATTTTTTTACTATCTATTCCAAGCTCTCTGCCTGCAACCTCAACTTCTTTTATTCCTTGAGTTATATGCCCAAGCATTGTTCCTTCTAATGTATACTCATCAACAACACCAAGCTCTGATGCACTCATTTCCTTAATTTTAGCTAAATCATGTAAAATGATTCCTGCATAAACTAAATCAGTATTTAAGAAATCATATATACTGCACATTTTTTCTCCAAGCTGTAGCATAGTAAGTACATGATATAAAAGCCCACCTTTCATTGAATGATGATTCTTCTTAGCTGCTGGATAATACATAAGTTTCTCTTTATCCTTTTCTAATAAAGAAGTTATTAAAAGTTGAATTTCTTCATCTTTCATCTCTTCCACATATTTCACTATTTCAGCATACATAACTTCACTTGCTATAGGTGCTGACTTAACATAATCATCTACAATTATATTGTCACTTTCATTTATTTTTCTCATTCTTTCAACTTTTAACTGAAGACTTCCTTGCCAGTTTGTAACCGTACCCCTTACAGATACTATTTCATTAGCTTTGTATACATCCTCATTTTGTTCATTTACTTCCCATACTTTAGCCGAAATTTCTCCTGTTTTATCTGATAGGATAATATCTAGATATTTTTTATTACTATTGTTGGCAACCTTGCAAATAATAGATTTTATAAGATAAAATCCTTCTACTCTTTCACCTTGCTCAAACTCACCTATTTTCTTTTCTAAAACGCTCATATTCATATCCTTTCATATTTGTTAATGCTATAATTATAATAATTAAATTCCGTTAGAGCATACACTCTACTAAATTACTTTCAATTACTATTTTGACACATATTCTAAATTTGTAAACCACTTTAAGCTATAAAAGGAGATTAAAAAATGTTTTTACCAGATGATGTTAAATTTATAATAGACACTTTTTATCAAAATGAATATGAAGCTTTCATAGTCGGTGGATGTGTTAGAGATACACTTCTTAATAGAGAATTAAATGATTATGATATAACAACAAATGCAATGCCAGAAAAAATAATACACCTTTTTGATAAAACTATCCCAACAGGTCTTAAACACGGAACTATTACTGTAATGTTGAATAAAGAACCTTATGAAATAACAACTTATAGAATTGATGGTGAATATAAAGATAATAGAAGACCCAACGAAGTTATATTTGTTTCTAATCTTAAAGAAGATTTAGCTAGAAGAGACTTCACTATAAATGCTATGGCTTATAGCCCTTACTTTGGATTTAAAGATTACTTCAATGGACAAGATGATCTACAAAACAAAATTATAAAAGCAGTAGGAAATGCAAATAAAAGATTTACCGAAGATGCTTTAAGAATGCTTCGTGCCATAAGATTTGCTTCTCAGCTTAATTTCACTATTGAAAAAAATACCTATCAGGCTATTAATACTAATGCTAAGCTTATTCAAAATATAAGCATGGAAAGAGTTAATGTAGAGTTAATCAAAATTCTTAAAAGTAGTTCCCCCTCCCTAGGAATTAAACTATTAAAAGAAACCAACATTTTACAATATCTATTTCCTAAAATGTATGACAAATATTTTGATAATGATTATTTTCAAAAAAATATCTTAAACTTAGATAAACTCAAAAACTCTAAATATTTACGACTTTGTTATACTCTTAAAATTTGCTTTAGAAATCTGACCTCAACTGATTTAGAATTATTACTCAAAACTTTAAAATGCGATAATAAGACTATCAAATTCATCACCTCTTTAAATGGTAACTATATTAGTTACGAAAATATAAATAAAGATATTGATTTAAAACTTTGGATTAATTCAATAGATAAAGAACTTTTATTTGATACATTTGAATACATAACTTCAAATCTTGCTTTTAAAAACAATGATACCTTTAAAGTTCAAAAACTGTACAATAGAACTAAAGAAATCATAAAAAATAAAGAACCTCTATGCATCAAAGACCTTGATATAAATGGAAGTGATCTTATTAAAGAATGTAATATAAAAGCAGGAAAAGAACTTGGCGAAACTTTAAACAAATTACTTTTAAAAGTTTTAGAAAATCCTAGCCTTAACAACAAAGAAATTTTACTTAAATTATTAAAATAAAGAGAGGTATTAGGTGAAACTTCACCTAATACCCCTACTTATTTTAATATATATTCCGTTGTAATTTTTTCATTCCCTTTATTACATGAAACTATAACCTTTTTATTTCCAACCTTCTTAGAGTACATATGATCATAATTGTTAGTAATCATATCATTCTCAAGAACTATAAATTTTTTATTTTTCAAATTGTAAACTACACTACTTTGTCCTAACATATAAATATATGTATCATCAATATTTAAACTCCCCTTGTTGTAATCTAATTTAACACCTATTTTTTCATAGTACTTGATAAGGTTGCTATCCTCAAAAACTCTACTTATAAGTTGTGAATTATCTATATTATATATATAAAGTTCTAAATTTTCGTTTTGACTTTCTGAAATAAACGCAATATCTCTATCATAAATATCTAGTTTTTTAACCTCTATACCTAAGTTTAGCTCTTCAATTGTCCCATCATCTATTTTATAATTTAAAACTTTTTGTTCTAATACTTTTTCCTCACCTAAATTATAACTATTTTGTGTATAAATAACATTCTCTAATCCAACATTTAAATTTTCTATTTTTATACTTTCATCAGTATTAGACGAAATTTCTTTTTGAAAATTCTTTTCTAAGTTATATAAAATAGCTTTTTCCTTAACAGCTCCACTATCATTAGTTTGATAATACTTATAAACTAAATTATTATTTTTCGATACATCAAGATCCCTTACTCCAGCCTGATAACTTTCCAATCCTGTATAATCAAAAGTTGCTACTTTTATAAATTCACCCGTCTCTATATTTCTAGAATAAATATATTCTTTCTCAAGTCTTTTTCCCGACTCTCTCACATCAACATTAGCTTCGACCCAAATTATATATTTACCATTGCTCATATAATTCACTATATAAAAACCCTTGTTTTGTGGTTCTATATAATCCTTTTTTCCATCATTATATATAATATCTAACCCTTTGCTATGTGAAGCAGTTATAACTCTATCCTCTAAAATCACTACATCATTATTATAATAATTTTCTTTGATTACTTTTTTAGAAACATAGTCACTGCCGCTAACTTCCTTAACTTGTGAATCAGTCTTTGTAATTCTTCTTCCATTATCACTGGTAACCACTTCTGTACTTTTTTTATTTCCACACGATATTAAACTTGTACAAATACAAACTAAAGCAATTGTAAGAACTATTCCCCTCAAAATATCCACCCCAAATAATTACTATAATTTATAGTAACATATACAAATTAGTACTTTTTTACTTTATTCTTAAGATTTTTATTAAAAATAACTGAACATTAAAAAACAGAAGTAACTTTTCATTACTTCTGCCTTTTCCCTAAGATTTATCTTGGCTAAAATCTTACTATTTAAAATTCATCATTAAAATTATATGCAATTTCCTATAATTTATCCAAAATTTTATTTTTTCAGTTTTTTCATAATATGAATATATTTATCAATTGCACTCTTTCGTTCTTCCCTATGTTCCATCTTATCTTTATACATCAGATAATCAGCTCTTCTTAAAACATCTTTTATCCCTTCACTAGCCTTATTTTTCATATAGTAACCTATTGAGACACTAAGTGGGAATGTAAAACTTTTTTCATTATGCAATCTAAAACTTTTTTTTATTCTTTCAACTAACTCTTCAAGATATTTACTAGGTTTATTCTCTGTTATAATAACAAATTCATCGCCACCTATACGAAAAATAAAATCATCATCCTGTAAATTTGCATTTAACTTTTCACAAAATATTTTTATAATATCATCTCCAAATGAATGACCTAAACTATCATTAATTTGTTTCAATCTATCCATATCACATACAATTATTCCAATTCTAACTGCCGATCTATACTCTTTCATTTTAAGCTCAAAAAAGTTTCTATTATAACATCCTGTTAAAGCATCATAAAACGATTTTTCTGTTAAATATTCCTCTTTAAGTTTTCTTTTATATAAAGTTGCAAGTATCTTTCTCATAGCTTCCTTATATGATAAAAACTCTTGTTTATTTTTCTTATTTATAATTGAGTTGAAAACTATCAATAATTTTTCTTTCTTCCCACATTCAACAAAAAAATAATCCTTTGCAGATAAAATTCTTAAAATTTGTTTTTTATCAAACTGAGCTCGCCTAATCTCTACATGTTTTTCTTGATTATAAATTCTATAAACAACTGAATTATTATTTCCTAAAATTTCAATTGTAAGTATTTCTTCTATATCGAAAAATTCTCCAAGCTTTAGAACTATATAATCTAAAGCTTCATAAAAATTATCCATACATAAAAGCTTGAATAACATAGTATTTAATTTATTTGTCATTTCATAATTTTTAAAATTAAAATCTTGCGACTCTAACCTAGAGCACATAAACATCACCTCATACAATTAAGTACTATTTTATTTCACAAAATATTACTCTTTTGCAGAATATAAAACTCTTTTTATAAAATAATTTTCATGATTTAAATATAATTTAATCATCCTCGCTCTAAATTTGTATACTTAATACTTTACATCTTTTTCAATTCTAAATAGATATAAATACTTATCATCTACTTTCTTGCCAAGAATTTGTTCTAAAGTTTGACTATACAAATCTATCTGTATTTTATATCTTTCAAGAATTTTTTCTTCCTGCCCAAGTTCAACATAATCTGTTTTATAATCAATCAAAACAAGTCCTTTTTCATCTTCAAAGAAACAATCTATAATTCCTTGAAGTCTTAACATTTCATTTCCATAAATTTCTTCATCTAAATCAGCATATAAATCTGTAACTTTAAATTCTCTAAAGAACGGTAATTCTCTATAAATTTTATAACCTTTTTTATAAGCTTCTAAAAGTCTTTTACCAAGTTCTGTTCTAAAGAAACCACTTATCTTATATGGATTTACAACCTCAGCTTCCTCACTTGTTATAAGATCTTTTATAACCATTTTATCTAAAAGTTTTTTAATATCCTCAACATGTGTTTTATCATAATCTACATGTTGCATAACAAAGTGTGTTATTGTTCCTCTTTGTGCTGGTGTTATCCCTAACTTTTCTCTCATAAAACTAGGCAATTTTTCAGTTATTTCATCAAATTGAACTTCACTTTCCTCTGAATTAAATTTTTCAATTTCTTCATCTTTAAATAAACTTATAATTTCCTCATCAGCTTCCATAGCCTTCTTTTTAAGATCTGAAACAGATATATTAGATGGAATATTGCATACCCCTTCAAATTTATATTTAAAATCTAATCTATCCAAAATTTCCTTACAGATATCATTCTCCGACTTCTCTAAATCAAGCACTTCTTTTTCTTCTACTCCAGACTCTACTTTATTTATCAAATCACTTTTAATCCATGATTTTATATTCCATTTTGACTCATTTTGAATATTAATAATTTCCTTTCCTAGCCCTCTAATTACATCCCCATCAGGATGCTTAGATAAAGCCATTCCTATCCAATCTAGATAACTCATATTTCCAGTTATAAGTTTTGATGGATCAATTTTTGCACCTTTTGAAACTATTCCTGCCTCATACCACTTATCATACTTTTTCTCTAATCCTTTAAGCGAACCTGTAATAATAAGCTTCTCTCTAGGTCTTGTAAGTGCAACATATAAAATTCTCATTTCTTCTGACAAAGCTTCAAGCATAGCCTTTTTCTTAATAGCAGTCTTTGCCATTCCTGTATATTGATTTTGAGCCTCAACATTCACAACATCAACTCCTATCCCAAGTTCATCATGATGCTGAATACTTTTTTTAAGATCCATTAAATTAAATTGTTTTCCTGTTCCTGATAAAAATACTACCGGGAACTCAAGTCCTTTACTCTTATGAATACTCATGATTCTAACAACATCTTCATTCTCTCCAAGAATTTTTGCAGAACCAAGATCATTACTTGCTGACTTTCTCATCTTTTTAATAAAGTTAATAAAGTTAAACACACCTTTAAAACTAGTTTCCTCATACTGCCTTGCTCGCTGGAATAATACTTTTAAATTCGCCTGTCTTTGAGGCCCATTTGGCATTGCACCAACATACCCAAAGTAAGATGTATCAGTATATAAAAACCAAATTAACTCATCTATTGGCGTATATTCTGCTTTATCTCTCCAAAGATTAAGCTTACTGATAAAATACTCACACTTTGCTTTAATCTCTTCTAAAATATTAGTTTCACCAGCACAAATTTTTTGGATATTTTCATAGAAATATTTATCTCTATTTATAAGCCTTATTTCTCCAAGCTCCTCTGAAGTAAATGAAAAAATAGGCGATCTTAAAGAAGCTATAAGATATATATCCTGCATTGGATTGTCTATAATATTTAAAAGTGACATTATAGTTCTTATTTCCGTTGTATCAAAATATCCTGTTCCTGTATCAGCATATACCGGTATACCAACATTCCCAAGCTCTTCAACAATTCCAGCACTCCAAGTTTTTGTTGCTCTTAAAAGAATAACTATATCCTTATACTTAAGTCTTCTATACTTCTTTTGCCCTTTATCCCAAATAACATAATACTTCCCATCCCTTGGTGTCATAAGCTCCTGAATTCTTCTTGCTATAATTCTAGCCTCAAATTGAGCATCTTCTATATCTTGTTCTTCATTTTCGCTAGACTCTTCTCCATCAAAAACAATAACTTCTTTCTTCTCTTGCCCATCTTCTTCTGAAATTTTAGCAACCCCATCCTTATCTAATATATGAAGTTCTGTATCAAGTGTTAAATAAGAATTTTCAACACTCTCACCCTCTATCATATTTTCCTGTGAAAGCTCTGCATAAGGGAATCCAAGATTTAATCTTTCAATTTCTGTATAATCAAGCTCACCAACCCTTTTTGTCATAAGAGTTTCAAAAATATAATTAGCTGCATCAAGGATTTCTTTTCTACTTCTAAAATTTTTAAATAACATTATTTTTTTATCTTTAGCACCCTTAGCAGTACTATAATTTTCATACTTCTCAAGGAACAATTCTGGTTTTGCTTGTCTAAATTTATAGATACTTTGTTTAACATCACCAACCATAAAAGCATTAGGGTCTTCTTCTTCCCTTCTTGAAACCATATTAATTATAGTTTCTTGAATATTACTACTGTCTTGATACTCATCAACAAGAACCTCAACAAATTTCTCTTTAAACTCCCTTGCAATAGCTGATGGTTTGAAATCATCTCCATCCTTCTCTATAAGAATTTTTAAACATAAATGTTCAATATCATTAAAATCTATAAGATTTTTCTCTCTCTTTTTCGCATCAAATCGCTCTCTAAACTCAATAACAAGCTCTCCTAAGCACTTAACAATAGGATACATATACTGAAGTCCTTCAATAATATCATTAATATCCTCACTTGGAATATCATCTGCAATTTTTCCAACTGCTTTTTTCACACCATCCCTTGAAGCTTTAATATCATCCCTTAGAACATCATCAAGACAAGTTCCTTTTTTAAGAGTTTTTATTCTACTAAAAGTTATTCTTTTTATTGCTGAATAAGCCTTTTCAATATCATTAGTTTTAATAGCCTCAAGTGCATTTACTATTTGATTTAAATCATCTGTAATTGTCACCCCATAAGGCTCGAGCCAATCACACTCATTGCACCTATCTAAAAGCCCTAAAACAATATCTCTATAACTTTCAAAATCAATTTTTAAAGTTTCCATAATTGCTCTTGCCCAAATATTTTGATTAAGCTGCTCTTTGTCTTTTACATTATACTGCTCTGCTTTTTCCCTAAGCCATTTTTCTGGCCATGGTCCACTCATTACAAATCTATATAATGAAAGAATTTCTTCTTTTATTTTGTCATCATTATTACCCGTTGCAAAAGCTTCTATAAGATCTAAATATGCTTTATTTCCCTCTTCATATTTATCTTCTAAAAGCTCTGCTATAATATCATCCTTTATAATTGCAACTTCTGCCTCATTAGCAATCCTAACCCCTGGATCTAAATCTATAAGATGATAATTACTTCTTATCACATTAAGACAAAATGAGTGCATAGTCATTATATTAGACCTATTCAAAAGAGATAACTGTCTTTGCAAAACTGAAGAGCTTGGGTCTTTCTCTAAAGCCTCTGAAATAGCATCCCCTATTCTCTCTCTCATTTCCGCTGCTGCTGCACTTGTAAATGTAACAACTAAAAGTTTATCTATATCAACTAAATTTTCACCCTCTGTTAGCATTTTTATAATTCTTTCAACTAAAACTGCTGTTTTTCCAGACCCCGCCGCTGCTGCAACAAGTAAATTACAATCTCTTGTGTAAATAGCCTGTGTCTGTTCCTCTGTCCAACTTGTTCCCATAAGCCCTCCATTTCTATTTATTATATAAATTAAATAACTGGTAATTTTTTTCCACTGTATACCTTATATTATAGCCAAGTAAAAATATTTAAACAAATTTAGTAAAAAAATGATTAAAAGTCAATAGTATCACCTGATTTTGTAATCTTATTTTAATTGAGTTTTTAATTCTTTTACTGTATCATTTCTATTGATAGATAACGAAATTCATAAATATTAATACGAATATAAAAATGTTTAAAAGACATAGATTTAAGGAGATTACAAATGAAGAAACTTATTGTGATACTTATTGTAGTTCCACTTTTAGCACTTATAGGATATACAGCTTACGTTTACGAACAAGCTCACTCAATTACTGGTAGTGTTAGTGTAATTAACAATTCACAAAACCAGCAAACAAATCAAAAATATATACCAAGAATTCCAACACCTTCAGAGTTTCCAGAACAACCTGAAAGTCCTGTTCCAGCAGCAGTTCAACCTTATATAGGAACTTGGGTTGTTACATCTGAAATAGTTGGACATGTTGAATGGCCAGCTGTTGGCTCACAAACTTATGGAGTAGGAAAAACTATTATAATTGAACCTAATCTTTTTGAAAATAATTCAGAAATGTATCCTGAGTCAATGAAAAATCCTGAATACACAATGATTTATCCAAATTCTCAAGATTTCCAAGTAAGTTTCCCTTATATAGGAGACGTTGGCGGTCCTGGTGGTCTTGGACTATATGATGGAATTGCAACTATTGCTGTAAATAACCATGGAGTAACACCAAACCCATCACCAGAATATAACTTTGGAACTATCTACCTATCAGGTGGCGGTATCATTGTAAACTCAAACGGAACATTCTTTAGATGTGTTAGACAAAAATAAAAATAAAAGTAGCTAGCGTGATTAAACCCCA
>JBOGAY010000110.1:0-8636 GCA_051655925.1 Sarcina sp.
AAATATCACTTGGAAAAGCGATTACATAAAAGCAATTATATATTAATTTACAAAAGAAAAGGGAGAATCAAGATGAATCAAGCACATTTAACTGATGACCAGTTAGCTAAAAAAAGAAGAAAACGTTCATTCTTAATCATGTTAGCAGCTATGGGGCCAGGAATTACAGTTATGCTTGCAGACACAGATGCAGGTTCTATTATTACAGCAGCACAATCAGGTGCACAATGGGGGTACAAGCTAATACTCTTAAATTTAATACTTATTCCAATATTATATTTTGTACAGGAGTTAACAACTCGTATAGGGATTACTACAGGGAAAGGTCATGGAGAACTTATAAAAGAAAGATTTGGTAAGTTTTGGGCTTATGTTGCAGTAATTACTTTATTTATATCTACAATTGGTGCATTAGTAACCGAGTTCTCAGGAATGATGGGAGTTGGGTTATTATTTGGAGTATCTAAATGGATAACAGTACCATTAGTAGTTTTAGCATTAATACTTTTAAGTGCAACAGGTAAGTATAAGTTTGTTGAAAGAGTTGCAATAATAGTTGGAGCATTTGAGCTTATATTTATACCAGCAATGTTTTTTGCACATCCTAACTTCCATGAGGTTATGACAGCACTTGTAGGACCACAACCTCTTAATAGTGCAGCATATTGGTTTTTAATATCAGCTAACGTTGGAGCAGTTATTATGCCTTGGATGGTGTTCTACCAACAGGGAGCTGTTGTTGATAAAGGACTTACAGTAAAAGATATGAAATACAGTAGAATTGACACAATAGTTGGTTCAATAGTAACACAATTAGTAGTTGTTGTTATAATAATTACAGTTGCAGCTACAATAGGAAAAACAAATCCTAATGCTTCGCTAAACACAATACAACAAATTAGTGATGCGATTACACCATTCCTTGGAGAAACAGCAGGAAGAATTGTATTTGGAGTTGGTATTTCAGGAGCAGCACTTGTAGCAGCTATAGTAGTTTCGCTTGCAGCCTCATGGGGATTTGGAGAATTGTTTAATAAGCCATGTAGCTTGAATAATAAGTGGAATGAAGCACCATTATTTTACTCATTTTATATTATAGCATTAATAATTGGTGGAATCATTGTTTTATCAGGGTTACCACTAGTTCAATTATCTCTTTGGGTTGAAGTTTTAAATACTTCATTACTTCCAATAGTTTTAGGATTCCTATTAGCTCTTGGATGGCATACATTACCTGAGGAACATAAATTAAAACTTTGGGAGAAGATAGTTCTTCTTACGATTTATGTAGTAGTATGTGGATTAGGGGTAGTTACAGTTGTAATGTCATTCTAATTTGAAATAAATATAGAAACTCATAGTTATTAAATATTTGATAACTATGAGTTTTTTTATTAAGAAAATAAAATAAAGCACGATTAATAAAGTAAAGTAGTTAAAGGAGGAGCGTGGACAAAATGAGTTTTAATACTGACATTTTATTAGAATCTGGAACAGGAGAGTTAGAAGTTCTTAAGTTTAGAATTGGTAATAAACTTTATGCTATAAATATAATAAAAGTTAAAGAGGTTGTTGATTGTGATAACTTAACAACAATTCCTGATGCACACCCAGAAGTAGCGGGTGTTATTTTATGTAGGGATGAAATAATTCCATTAGTTGATTTAATATATATATTAGACAAGCAAAGAAGAAATGAGAAAATTTTTAAAACTATCATTTGTGAATTTAATGAGATGAAAGTTGCGTTTAATATTGATGAAGTAGTTGGGGTTCAAAGAATTAAATGGAGTGATATTATAAAGCCTACAGGGATTGTAGAAAGTAGTCTTGTTATAGGAAATATTATTGAAGGAAATAATGTTATCTTACTACTTGATTTTGAAAAGATAGTTACAGATATAAATCCTAAAGTTGGTATTAGTGAAGATAGAATAGTTGATGCTGATTATAGAGAAAGAGGGCATATAAAAATAGGAATAGTTGATGATTCTTTGCTTATAAGAAACCTATTAAGTTGTACATTAGAAAAAGCTGGATTTGAAAATGTTAAAAAATTTGAAGATGGTGAATGTGCATATGAGTATTTAGAAAAAATAGCAGGAAATAAGAAAGAAAGGTTTGTTGAAGATATTCAATTATTAATTACAGATATAGAAATGCCAAGAATGGATGGACATACTCTTACAAGAAAGATTAAAGAGCATGATAAATTAAAGAGATTACCTATAATTATATTTTCATCACTTATAACAAATGATTTATTACATAAAGGGGAAGCAGTAGGTGCAGATGCACAGTTTAGTAAACCTGAGGTAGAGAAGCTTATAGAGTGGATAGATAATTTATACATTTAATATGAAAAGGGGATAGATAAATTGTCTATCCCCTTTAAAATTATTGTTTTTTATTCATTATGTTATTTCTTATTTTTTTGAATTCAGGGAATGCTTTTTTGTATAAGTTATATACAAGACCATTTATAACAAGGTCAAATTCTCCTATAAATTCAACAAAGTTACCATTGAATCCTTTTTTAAATTTGTAAAGACCATATAATGGGTTTTCAGGATTTAAATCACCTGAAACTCCTCTAAAGTCATATACAGGACATCCAAGGTCTATAGTATCTTCAATCATTGACCATTGCATTGCAAAGTTAGGCATTGTATCACGAAGAGTATTGTCTGATGCTCCGTAAAGATACCAACCTATATTTCCATAGTAAAGGTATAATGAACCAGAAAGATATAATTCTTGACCTTTGAATGGTTTAATTGATTCAATTTTATTTTTAAATCCTTCAATTTGTCTTTCACTTTCAGCGAATTTTTTCTCGTTGTCAGTGATTTTCTTTTGAATTCTTGCTTGTTTATCTGCATCTTCCTCAGCAGCAAGCTTAGCTTTTTGATCCTCAATTCTAGCTAAAGCTTTAGTTTTTTCACTTTCTTGCTTGTTAAGCTTTTCTTGAAGTCTTTTAAAGTCATTATCATAGCTATATTTAACCATATAAAGTCTAGCGTGAGGATATAAGCAATCTATCATATTTTTGAAGTAGTCTTTACCTCTAACTATGAAGTTATCTCTTTTACCTGTTGTAACCATAATTTCATGGAACTTTGTTATAACTTCATCTGTAAGTGATTCCTTATCATAAACTTCTACAGAAAGTCCTCTTTCTTCAGCAACTTTTATGTTATATCTTGTTTTACTAGAAAAGCTCTTGAAAACAGTTTTCTTTATTGTAGCTTTATCTCCTTCAGTTGGAAGTGGTAATCTAAATACAAAGTTTGGTTGGATAGCTTCAAAGTTTTTACTATCTGTGTTTTTATATCCAAGACTTTTTAAATATTCTTTTATATTATTTCCTTCTTCAATTAATTCTTCATTTTCACGAAGATGAATATCAGGGTCAACAGTTATAAATGCAACTTTATTTTGTTTAGCATACCCTTTTAGATATTCTGTAAACTCTTTAACTAATTCTTTATTTGTGTAATCACAAGTAAATCCTCTAGGAATGTATCCCATGTAGATATTTACTTTAGGTACTTTTCTAAGATGCACGGCAGCTGTTAAAACTACTTCTCCATTATTATCAAATCCTGCTATGAATTTAGGTGTCCAATATTCTTTAAGGTCTGCCCAGTAAGAAGTTTGGAAAATGTGCCCTTTAGCATGAGACGCATTAAATTTATTGACTTCTGCTGGAGAAATCTCTTTGAATGTATACAATTTGCGTTCCTCCTTAAACGTATAAAAAAGGATTTGATAAAAATCCTTTCTAAACATTAATCTTATTTTAAGTTTTTTTGAATTTTCTTCATAAAAGTATAAGTATATTCTAATATGAATTCTACTTATATTCAAGCATGTAAAGGGTTCTTGAATAAAAAATATTATAGTAGGAGAATTTTAACTAATAGTTAAGTTTATATTAACTATATTTATGGTTTATTTTGGAATGGATAGTGTATAATAGAAAATAACTATCGAAAGGAGGAGAGAGGATGGAAAGGAACTCAAGAAAATATGTTAAAACTTTTTGGCCAGAAGGTTCAGGAAAATTAAGTAGAGATATGGAAGGCATTAGAAAGTATTATGATGAATATACAAATGGAGAGTATGGCGAGGTAGATAATCAAACTTTTTCAGATCTTACATTAGAAACATTGTATAAACAAATGGATGGAACATATAGTAGTGCAGGTGAGGCTATGCTTTATGATATGCTAAGAAATCCAGTTAGAAATAAAGAAAAACTTAAGGATAGAAATAAAATAATTGAACATTTTAGAGAAAATGAAGAAGATAGAATAAATGTCCAAGAAATATTTTATGATCTTAGTAAAGATAAGAATTTTGAATTTATAGATTTGATGAAAGGAACTTTTGAAGGGAGTAAAAAGAAAAGAACAATATATTTTATAATGGGTAAAATTTTACCGATTTTATTTATTATTTTATCTATTATAAATTTTAGATTTTTATTTGGACTTATAGCAGTAATAATTATAAATTCATCAATTTCAAATCTTGAAAGAAAGGGGCATAAGCCTTTTGGGGGAATTTATTATAGTTCAAAAGTAATGAAAGCTTCAAGAAGATTAAAAAATTTGAATCTTGATGTATTAAAATCTTATGAAGAAAGAATTAATAAGGCTTTTCTTAGTATAGGTTCAGAGGAAAAGAAATTTAAAAATATTTCTTCAACTATAGCAACAGATGGAGTTAATGATCTTATAGATCCATTTATTCAGATATATTCAGCATTAGTATTAAATCTTGAAACTTCATATTATGGAATGATTGATAATATAGAGCAATATAAATTAGAGCTTAAGGATTTATATACAATAGTAGGGGAAGTTGACGGACTTATATCAGTTGCAGGATATAAAGAGAGAAGTAAATATAAGACGGCTAAGCCAGTATTTGTATCAGATAATGAAGGGCTTGAAATAATAGAAGGTGCTCATCCGCTTGTTAAAAATGTGGTTAAAAACTCAATTAACATAGATAATAAAGGCATAGTTTTAACAGGTACAAACATGTCTGGTAAATCTACATTTTTAAGAATGCTTGGAATAAATATAGTACTTGCACAAAGTTTTAATTTTGTTCATGCAGATAGCTATAAAGCACCATTTTTAAATGTTGTAACTTCAATTAGTCCTGAAGATGATATTAATACAGGAAAGAGTTATTATCTTGCAGAAGCAGAATCAATGCTTAGAATTTTAAATGCACTTGATGGAAAATATAAAGTGTTTTGTGCAATAGATGAAATATTTAGAGGAACTAATCCTGTTGAGAGAATTGCAGCGTCAGAAGAAATTTTAAAATATGTTCAAAAGAGAAATTCTATATCAATAGTAGCAACACATGATAGAGAGCTTACAGATATACTTGTTAAAACACATAACTTCTATCACTTTAGTGAAAAGGTTAGTGAGAGCAAAGGGTTATCATTTGACTATAAATTGAAATCAGGAATTTTAACTACAAGAAATGCTATAAAGCTTCTGAAGTTTGTAGGATACCCTGATGAAATAGTTGATGGTGCCTACAGAAGTATTGATAATAATAATTTATAAATATAATTTAAGTATTTGAATGTAAATTCAAAAAGAGTATACTTAAATATAACAAGAAAAATATATTCTTATTTATATAGGTAAGAATATATTTTTTTATGAAATTTTAAATAAATAGCTCAAATTGCAACGCTTACTATTTGAGTTCGCTATATAAAGAGGAGTTTTTTTATGGAAAAGAAAGTTGTTAGAAAGCAATATTCAAGTAAAAATTGTTTAGTTTGTGGAGTTGATAATAAGTTTGGGCTTCATACAGAATTTTATGAGCTTGAGAATAATGAAATTGTAGGGATTTTTAAAACAATAGAAGAGCATCAAAGTTACCCAGGTAGAGTTCATGGAGGGATTGCAGCAGCAATTCTAGATGAAACAGTAGGTAGAGTTATAAGTATTCAAGAACCAGAAGTTTGGGGGGTTACAATAGACCTTCAAGTTAAGTATAGAAAGCCTGTACCGCTTGGTGAAGAGTTGAAAGTAGTAGGAAGACTTGTAAAAAATTCACATCGTTCATTTGAAGGCGAAGGAGAAATTGTTTTAGAGGATGGTACAGTAGCTGTAACAGCAAAAGCAAAATATATGAAGCTTCCAATTGAGAAGATTGCTGATGGTGATTTTACAGAAGAGTGGTTTAGTATTGAAAAAGATACAGACCCAGAAGTAATTGATATACCAGAAAAATAAAATAGAGGAGATGTTATTATGATAAATATTAATAAAGAATATCTTTTAAATACAGCAAAAGAATTATTAGAATTTGATAGCCCAACAGGGTATTGTTTTGAAATTATGGACAAAGTTGAAGAGATGGTAAAAGACTTTGGATATAAGTTTGAGAGAAATAGAAAGGGTAATGGAATAATTACTGTTGAGGGAAAAAGTAATGAAGAAGTTATTGGACTTGCAGCGCATGTTGACACTTTAGGTGCAATGGTTAGATCAATAACAAGCAGTGGAACTTTAAAATTCACATTACTTGGTGGGCCAATAGTTCCAACTTTAGATAGTGAATATTGTAGAGTTAGAACAAGAAATGGAAAAGTATATGAAGGAACATTCCTTAGCACAAGTCCAGCAGTTCATGTTTATAAAGATGCTACTGATAAAAAAAGAGATCCAGAAAATATGGAAGTTAGAATTGATGAAGTTGTTAAGTCAAAAGAAGATGTAGAAAAGCTTGGAATAGCAGTTGGAGATTTCATTTGTATTGATCCTAAAACTACTATTACAGAAAGTGGATTTGTTAAATCAAGATTTATAGATGATAAAGCAAGTGTTGCAATTCTTTTAGCTTTACTTGAGTCTATGAGTAGAGAAAAGATAGTTCCAAACTATACAACAAAGATATTAATATCAACTTATGAAGAGGTAGGACATGGAAGTGCTTCAATTCCAAATGATATAACAGAGCTTATTTCAGTTGATATGGGTTGTATAGGTGAAGATTTAACTTGTACAGAATATGATGTTTCAATCTGTGCTAAGGATTCAGGTGGACCTTATGATTATAACATTACAACAGATTTTATAAACATTGCTAAAGATAATGAATTATCTTATGCAGTTGATATTTATCCTTTCTATGGAAGTGATACAGTAGCAGCTTTAAGAGGTGGAAATAATATAAGAGGTGGATTAATAGGACCAGGAGTACATGCTTCACATGGTATGGAGAGAACTCATTATGAGGGAATGGAAAATACGCTTAAATTATTATACTTATATTTAACTAAATAGAAATTTGAAAGCCAAGTAGCGTTTTATTAATCTTACTTGGCTTTTTTATATAAAAAATTGAACTTTATGTGAAAAAAAATTTATTTTCGATTTTATAAGTTATAATTATATGTAAATAAATGTAATTTTGTGAGGTGATTATATGAGTTTAAATATATTGGTTATAGAAGATGAAAAAGAAATTGCAGATTTACTAGAGTTATATTTACAGAATGAGAATTTTAAGGTATTTAAGTTTTATTCAGCGGTAGAGGGGCTTAAGTGTATTGAAAATGAAAAGATAGATTTAGCAATTTTAGATGTTATGCTTCCAGATGGAGATGGATTTTCTATATGCAAAAAGATAAGAGAAAAGTATTCTTATCCTGTGATGATGCTTACAGCTAAGGGAGAGGAAATAGATAAGATTATGGGACTTACGCTTGGTGCTGATGATTATATTACAAAACCTTTTAGACCATTGGAGCTTGTAGCAAGAGTAAAAGCTCAGATTAGAAGATATACAAAGTATAATCAGATGCAAGCTTGTGATGAAGGAATTATTAGACATAAGGATTTAATAGTGAATGTAAAGACTTATGAATGTGAGTTAAATGGTGAAAAGTTAAGTCTTACACCAACAGAGTTTTTAATTTTAAAGATTCTTTTAGAGGAAAAGGGAAGTGTTGTAAGTGCTGAAAAGATATTTCATATGATATGGGAGGATGAGTATTTTAGTAAGACTAACAATACAATTCCAACGCATATAAGACATCTTAGAGAAAAGATGTGCGATTCAATAGACAAGCCTAAGTACATCAAAACTGTATGGGGAGTAGGATATAAAATTGAAAAGTAAACCGTATAATAGATTTATTTCTAAGATGTTTTTTAGGACATTTTTAGCCATTTGCTTATCCGTTTTAGTAATTATGACTTTACGTTCAGCTACAAAGGGACAGATAGGAGAGTTTATTGTTAATGTGCTTACTGATAAGTTTGATATATCAAGGTATACTGCAAGTAAATTATATTTTGGAGTTATAGGTGGAAATCTAGATATTATTTTAATGATATTTACGGCAGTAGCTTTTCTTGGCTTTTTTATATTTTTACTTAAAGGATTTACAAAGTATTTTGATGAAATCATTGAGGAGGTAAATAAACTTGCCAAGGGTGAAAAGATAGGAGAGCTATCAAAAGAAATTGGGTTTATGGAGCAAAAATTAAAACAAGTTCAAAGTGAATTAGAAGAAAGTAAAAAGAGAGAAAAAGAGTTAGAGCAAAGAAAGAATGATTTAATCGTTTATCTAGCACATGATATTA
>JBOGAY010000111.1:0-3589 GCA_051655925.1 Sarcina sp.
TAGTGGGTGCAAAACTTACTATTGAAATAACTAAAACTGATGGAAGTGTTGAAGTAGTTAATAAAATTATAAAAACTACAGCTGAAGACTTAAAGGATAAAAGTAAAGGTGTTGCAGGAGTTGCAACTGCATTTATAAAAATTAAAGCACAAAATTTAAAGTCAAAAAATGATAGTGAAGAAAGAGGTAGTGTTATTGATGCTATTAAATCAATGAAAACTACTAAAATTAAAGATTTAAGTAATGATTCTAATTTTTCATATACAGTGAATTTTGAAAATGTAGAGTAATTTAATATTAAAACATAGAGGGATATTTAATTTAATTGAAGTGATAATAGGTTAATATTCCTCTTGAATTTTTTAAGAAAGAGGGTAGTATTATTGAAACTAACTAATAGACAAGAAGAAATAGTTAGCTTAGTAAAAGAAGGTGCACCTATAACATCAGAAAAATTAGCATCAAAACTAGGTGTTACAAGAGCGGCTTTAAGACCAGATCTTGCAGTATTAACAATGTTAGGGGTTCTTAGTGCAAAACCTAAGGTAGGGTATGTATGTTCAGATAAACCCTCTAACAGTATAGTTTTTGAAAAAATAAGTGAAATAAAAGTTGGAGACATTATGTCAAAACCAAGTGTTATTCAAGAAGATACTATGGTTCATGATGCAATAGTATATTTATTTTTAAAAGATGTTGGTACTATATTTGTAGAAAATGAAGGTAAACTTACAGGCGTTGTATCAAGAAAAGACTTTTTAAAGGTAGCAATAGGTGGTACTGATATTTATAAAGTTCCGGTAGGAGTTATAATGACAAGAATGCCGAACATAATAACAGCAAATGTAAATGATACAGCTTTTGAAGTAGCTAAAAAAATAATTTCACATGAAATAGATTCTATACCGATAGTTGAAGAGGTAATTGAACAAGATGAAGTGTCTTATAGAATCATCGGGAAGGTTTCAAAAACTAACATAACAAAGCTATTGGTTAGACTAGGAAAAAAAGAATAAAGAAATTTCCATTTTTAAGAATAAGTGTTATAGGATTGATAATACTATAAGAGTATAAAGATACATTTTAGTAACGCAAATTCTTATTAAATGGAGGAATGGTTAAATGGAGAATAATCAATATGTATACCTTTTTAGTGAAGGAAATACAAGTATGAAAAACTTACTAGGAGGAAAAGGAGCTAACCTTGCAGAGATGGTTAACCTTGGAATTCCAGTACCACAAGGATTCACAGTGACAACAGAAGCATGTAATAAGTACTATGATGATGGGAAAATTATTTCTGATGAAGTTATTGCACAAATTGATTTAAAACTTGCAGAGCTTGAGGAAGTTACAGGTAAAAAGTTTGGTTCTATGACTGATCCATTACTTTTATCAGTAAGATCAGGGGCAAGGGTTTCTATGCCAGGTATGATGGATACAGTTTTAAATCTTGGTTTAAATGATGAAGCTACAGAGGCAATGGCAAAACTTACTAATAATCCAAGGTTTGCCTATGATTCTTATAGAAGATTTATTCAAATGTTCTCAGATGTTGTTATGAATGTTGAAAAGAGATTATTTGAAGATTTAATAGATGATTTAAAAGAAGAAAAAAATGTTGAGTTTGATACAGACTTAACAGCAGACGATTTAAAAGAATTAGTAATAAGATATAAAGCTTTATACAAAAAAGAAAAAGGTGAAGAATTCCCTTCAGAACCAAAGGTACAATTAATAGAGTCTATAAAGGCTGTATTTAGATCATGGGATAATCCAAGAGCGATTGTATATAGAAGACTTAATGATATACCAAAAGCTTGGGGGACAGCAGTAAACGTTCAACAAATGGTGTTTGGTAATAAAGGAGAAACTTCAGGAACAGGAGTAGCATTTTCAAGAAACCCTGCGACTGGTGATACAGGAATTTATGGAGAATATCTTATGAATGCTCAAGGAGAGGATGTTGTTGCAGGTATTAGAACACCGAATCCTATTTCACAATTAGAAGAGCAAAATAAAGTAATTTATGATGAATTTATGGATATAGTAAATAAACTTGAAGCTCATTATAGAGATATGCAAGATATGGAATTTACAATTGAAGAAGGTAAATTATATTTCTTACAAACAAGAAATGGTAAAAGAACAGCACAAGCAGCTCTTAAAATAGCTGTTGATTTAGTTGAAGAAGGAATGCTTTCAAAAGAAGAGGCGATATTAAAAGTTGAACCAAAACAACTTGATACATTACTTCATCCAACATTTAGTGCTGATAATTTAAAAGATGCAAAAGTTTTATGTAAAGGTCTACCTGCTTCTCCAGGGGCAGCTTGTGGTAAAATTGCATTTTCTGCTGATGAAGCAAAAGAAAGAAATGAAGCTGGTGAAAGTGTAGTTTTAGTTAGACTTGAAACATCTCCAGAGGACATTGAAGGAATGATAGCTGCGCAAGGAATCTTAACAGTTAGAGGTGGAATGACATCTCATGCTGCAGTTGTAGCTAGAGGTATGGGAACATGCTGTGTTGCAGGATGTGGAGAGTTAAAAGTTAATGAAGAAGCTAAAACAGTTACAGTAAATGGAGTAGTTTTAACAGATAATGATTTTATATCTATTGATGGAGCTACAGGAAATGTGTATGGTGAAAAGCTTGAAACAGTTACACCAGAGATTAGTGGATATTTTGCTACATTTATGGGATGGGCAGATGAAATTAGAACATTAAAAGTTAGAGCTAATGCAGATACACCAAAAGATACAAAACAAGCAGTAGAATTTGGTGCAGAAGGAATAGGACTTTGTAGAACAGAGCATATGTTCTTTGCAGAAGATAGAATTGCAGCTGTTAGAGAGATGATTTTATCTAAAGATGTAGAGCAAAGAAAAGTTGCACTTGAAAAACTTCTTCCAATGCAAAGAGAAGATTTTATAGGGATTTATGAAGCTTTAGAAGGGAAACCAGCTACAATAAGATTCTTAGATCCACCTTTACATGAGTTCTTACCAACAGATAAAGGTGATATTGCAAATCTTGCAGAGCAAATGGATATAAGTGTAGAAGAGGTTGAAACTACAATAGATAGTTTACATGAATTTAACCCAATGATGGGACATAGAGGGTGTAGATTATCTGTTTCATATCCTGAAATTGCAGCAATGCAAACAAGAGCTGTAATAGAAGCAGCTATAACAGTTAAAGAAACAAAAGGATATGATGTAGTTCCAGAAATTATGATTCCACTTGTAGGTGAAATTAAAGAGCTTGCGTATGTTAAAAATATAGTAGTTCAAACTGCTGTGGATGTTATGAATGAAAAAGGTATTACGCTTGATTATAAAGTTGGTACAATGATAGAAATTCCAAGAGCGGCGATTACAGCTGATGATATAGCTAAAGAAGCAGAATTCTTCTCATTTGGAACAAATGATTTAACTCAAATGACATTTGGATTCTCAAGAGATGATGCTGCTAAGTTCTTAAATGATTATTATACAAATGCTATATATGAGCAAGATCCATTTGCAAAACTTGATCAAACAGGTGTAGGAGCTCTTATGAAAATTGCAGTTGAAAAAGGTAAAACAA
>JBOGAY010000112.1:0-2534 GCA_051655925.1 Sarcina sp.
AGTTGAAAAATATTTTCTTGAACTTTTTTACTCTTAAAATTTCAAGAAAATATTTATGATTTAAAAAATACGAAAAATCTTAAATCGATATTTTAAAATTGAATTAAAATAAATCTATAAATATAATTTTTAATCACTAGTAAATATAGATTATAAAACTTTAATTAGATTATTTGTTTAATAAATATTTAAGCATGAAAATTATGTTTAATTTCAGAATAATAAAATCAAAAAAATCTTAATACTATTTCTTTATAGTATTAAGATAGTATAAGAACATATATAGTATTGTTGTTGTATATATATAGTAAACTTTTGTAGATTAAGTCATTTCAAGAGCTTCAGAGTTTTTTTTGTTGCAAAGTCCAAACTATTTGTTGCAAAGTCCAAACTATTTGTTGCAAAGTCCAAACATATATTGTTGCAAAGTCCAAACTATTTGTTACAAAGTCCAAACATATATTGTTGCAAAGTCCAAACTAATTATTAGAAAAATTAAGTTGATATTGTTATAAAGTCCAAACTATTTGTTATAAAGTCCAAACATATATTGTTGCAAAGTCCAAATTAATTGGTTAAAATAGGAATATAAATGTATTAGAGGAGTTATAGAGATGAAAGTAGAATCAAAAGTTTTTGATGGAAAAATAGATCAAAATAAGGATTTAATGGTTGAAATAAATATTGCAGAAGCTCCTATGTTTTCTTTTGCAAAAACTACAAAAAATTATTTAGTTAAGGATTTATTAGATAGTAAGAGTACGAGTAGTGAAGCAAAAAAACTAATGAATGGTATATATGCAAATAATGATCTTGCAAAAGTTGATTATAGAAAGTGGATGGATAGTAAAGGAATGAGCAGAGAAATGATTATAAGTTCATCAAGAGAATTTCCAGATTCATATGCTATGGATGTATTCTTTGGTTTGATATCCCTTTTAATAAAAGATAATAGTCCATTAGTTCCTGATAAAGATGGATTTTTTAAGTTTAAAATTAATAGTATTAGATTTACTCTAAATGAACTGTGTGAAGCTATGGAAGTTAAAGTTGGTGGAAAAACATATGATAAAATTAGAGAAGCTTTGCGACAGTTGAAGTCTGCTGAATATTATTCACTTGGCAGTGGAACTGTTTATAACAAAATTGATGAGAAATATGAAGTAAAAGGTGAAAATGCGATAAGCATATTAGAAAGTTATAGTGTTTCTAGTAGAAGATTAGATGAAGAAACAGGTAAAATGAAATTTTTCGATGGGGAAGTTAAATTTGGTTCATTAATAATGGCAAATTTGGAGTTAGGCTTTGCTAGAGTTCTTAGAAATCATCAATATTTTAAATTAAAATCAGGGATAGGAAGGGGACTATATTTATATATCGAATCTAATAGAAATTCTAAGGATAAATATATAAAGAGAAGTTTTGAAGTTCTTAAAAATAAAATACCAGTAGATTTTGATTATCCAAGTCGCTTAAAATTGAAATTAAAAAAAGCTTTAGATAATCTTATAGAAATGGCTGTAATTAAAGACTATTTTTATGCTGATGAATTTTTAGTGAATGGAGTTAAAGAGCAATCAATTTACATAATATTTAAAGGAAATAAGCATTCTATAATAAAAGAACTAGAAGAAAAAGGGAAGGCTAAGGCTGAAGATGATTTAAATAAGGTTGATTCAGAAGTTGATAAAGTTGAAGATGAGTTTACATTAGAGTTTCCAAAAGATATAAAAGCAGAATTAGAAGCCTTCGGTATAAATGAGCAAAGAGTAGCTAATTTAATAAACTCTAATACAAAGTACGAATTAGCAAAATATATTTTATGGATGAAAGATGGCATCAAAAAAGGAAAAGTAAAAGATCCAGCGGGATTATTTGTTTTTGCCATGACACCAGCTGGTGATAGCAATGGGAATATGGTTAAGGTAGAAAATACTCACGCATATATAGTTCAGTTTATAGAAGCTTATAAGCGTGATATTGAAGGAAAAAATGATATTAGTGAAAAAATTATTATAGAAAAGTTTAATGAGTATATAGAAGACGAGTTAATTAAATTTAAAGAGGAAGATGAGTTTGCATATGCAGCAACGAAAGAAGCTGTTTTAAGTGATATAGAAGCAACAAAAGATAAAAAAATAAAAGCACAAAGACAGCTTTATAATATGGCTACTAGCAAGGAAGATAAAAATAAAATACTTTGTATTATAGAGAAATGGGAATCCTTCTCTAAAGAAAGAGATAGCTCAGAAATATTTAAGGAAATGTTTATAAAGAGGATTAGTAGTTATAGGGGAATAGATATGTATGAAGAATTCAAAAGAAAATATATACAAAAAAATAGCTAATTGAAGCAAAATAATTTTATTATTTACAAATGAAAGGAGTGGAAATAAATTTGAAAAATAAAAGTATAAAGCATGAAGATACTTCATTTAAAGAATTATCACTTGGTTTAAAAGATGGATTTAAAGAATTATTAAATTTAGATGCTAATCTAATAGATACATTACCAACGGAAATACAACATATAG
>JBOGAY010000113.1:0-11633 GCA_051655925.1 Sarcina sp.
AGTTTGTTCATGGGCAACAGATGATATAGCAGAGATAGTAATTAATGCTAAATATCAAGGATATGATGATGTTTTTTGGATAGAGAAGTATCTAGATTTACAAAACTATTGTACAAAACTCTTATCATATAAGAAACCAATAGGGCTTAAAGTTGCTTTAGCAGAACTTAAAATTGATGTTGATCAAACTAAGCTTCATGATGCTTTAAATGATTCAATATATACAGCTGAGGTTTTAAGAACAGTGTATGATAAAGAAAAAATTGAAAAAGCAATAGTTGATGATGTGTATGTATTACCTGCATTGAAAATAAAAGACCTTAGAAAGCATGATCCAAGTATTATAAACATGGATTTCAAGTGTGAGAAGTGTAAAACAGATTTAACTGTTGTAGAACCATTAGCACTTTTAGTTAATAAGTTTGTATCACTTGGTAAGTGTGATACTTGTGATAGCAAGTATCTTCAAGAGGTAACTTTAAGAAAGAATATTGCTGGTGGAATTATATATAGTGATATAATTACAACACTTGATAACTTTGAATATTTTAATTATTCATATAAGTTTAAAAGTAGCAGAAAAAAATAGTAAAAGTTAATTGATATGTAATAATTAGTCTAATAAAATTATAATATAAATATGGTAGAATATAGATGATGATAAGAGGCTACTATCATTAAATATTGAAAAAATGAGGGATAATTAAGAATGAATATTGCATTTTTCCTAACTCCAAAAGTTGAAGTGGTTCATGAAAAAGAAACTGCGACTATGAGAAGAGTTCTTGAAAGAATGGAGCATCACAGTTACACAGCTATACCACTAATAAATGAAGAGGGTGTTTATGTAGGTACACTTACAGAAGGAGATTTACTTTGGAAACTTAAAAATACAGATGGCTTAACTTTTGAAAATACAAATGAAGTGATAGTTAAAAATATTGAAAGAAAAGTGAATCATAAATGTGTTAGAATAAACTCAGATATGGATAGTTTAATTTCTCTTGCGATATCTCAAAATTTTGTTCCAGTTGTGGATGATGATGGGGTGTTTATAGGAATAATTAAAAGAAGTGATATAATTGAATATTGTTACAAAAAACTAAGTGAACTAAAAGAAGCTAGTATAAGATAATTAGCTATTAAATAAGAATGTAAAAAGAAAGCTCCAAAACATAAGTTTTGGGGCTTTTTATTATAAATTTATTTAAAGCATTTAGAAATAACGTTTGTAATAAGTATTTTATTTTTTAGTTGTATTTCTAAACCTAGAGGAGCGTAAAATGATAATAATTTTTTGCTTTTACTCTCAAAAATAATATTTTGATTTAATTTTTTTTTGCGAAGTTCAAGTTCATAAAATTCATTTAGAGAATCTATTAGCTTTAGGGAGTTGCCAAATAGCTCTTTTTTATTGCTTTTGAGGTGTTTCTCTAGGTTAGAAATAGTTTTCTCTATTATTATATCCATGTTTAATGTATTCCATTCAATGAACTTTTTATCTATATTTCTAATAAGTAATTTTGAGTTTTCACTTGTGAATTTAATTTTTGGATATTCTCTTGAGAGTTCTGACCAAAGAGAATTATCCTTTCCTTTATCAAACACAATAAAATAACCATAATCCATTTCAGTTCTTATAAGTCTTCCAAAACATTGTTTAAAACTTGTTACAACTCTAGGATTATTTATAGTACTAAAACTTTTTCCGTTTTTCATAAGTTTTGCATATAAGGGGTCACTAGGGTTTATTATAGGTAGTTTATCCATTAAAACAGCACTAAGTGAATCACCAGGAATATCAATTCCTTCAAAAAAACCTTTTGAGCCAAGCAAAACAGATCTTTGAGATGTATCTTGAAGTTTTTCTATATCTCTTTTACCTTGATAAATTTTTATATTATTAGTTGAAAGGAATAAACTTATTTTCTCCTTAAAACGTTCAAGTCTTTTTTTACTTGTGAAGAGTATAAGAAGATTTCCAGGAACTCTTTCAAGAATATCAAGTGTTGCTTTGACCATAAATTTATTGAAGTTTTCATCATAATATCTAGGAGCATCTGATGGAGATGCAACAATAGTTCTTTTAGGTAAATCAAAAGAATTATTTACGTCTTTAACCTCATTTATGAATCTATTTTCAACTTTATCTATTGCAAGTGATTTTTTAAATTCATCATATTTACCTTTATTTTTTAATGTTGCAGACAAGAATGCACAGCTATGTGTATTGTTTAAAAATTTCTCAAAGAAAATTAAAGGAGAATTCAAATCTTTTATATAAGCTTCAAAACCTTTTCTATTCTTTGAGCAGTAATAACCATAACAATTAGACTTTTGATGGTCAGCAGTATAGATTTCAATAAAGTCTATACAATCTTTAACTCTATCTATTTTTTTGATTAAAACTTCACCTCTATTTTTCACACGAGGATCATCAAAGTTATTTCCATCTACAAAAGCTTTTAAGTCTTTATGAATATCAATTAAATCTTCTTTTAAAACTAAAAGTTCATGTTTTACATCTTTAAAGTTTGGGTATTCTTCATTAAAAGTTACATCAAGATCATATTCAAGAGTAAGTGATTTTAAAGATACATAGGGAATTCTCTCCATTGTATTAAATGCTGTCTTTATTTTATCACGCAGTTTTTCTCTAAAATTACTTGAGCGATTTTGAGTATACTTCCAAACGTAATTTATATATCCTTTTTTCTTTTCGAAATCTAGAATTTCAAGTAGCAGTCTTTTTAAGTCTCTAGCAGATATACATCCAGCATAGGCATCAAAAATAGAGTCACTAAGGTTATGAGCCTCATCAATAATTACATTTTTAATTTCATCCTCATAACTCCATTTAAGTAGAAGAGAGTGATTTAAAACAACTATTGTACTATCTTTTAATTTTTCTACTGTATTTTTGTAAAAACATTTTTTATGACATCTTTTGATATCACACCCATCACTATCAGATGCACAGAAATGTATGAAATTATCTAATTTAAAATGATCTCTGACAAAGTAGTTTATTTCTTCAAAATCGCCATATTCACCAGATTTACTATATCTATCAAGATAAATTAAAGCTAATTTTTCAATTGTAGATTTATTTTGATTATAGATAGTATCTTTTAAAATATCTTCGAGAACTTCTTGGCATATGTAATTTCCTTTACCTTTGATGTTTACAAAGTCCACTTTATGTTCAAGATCAAAACTCTTTAAAAGAAAAGGAATATCTTTTTGAGTTAACTGTCTTTGAAGCTCTTTAGTGTTAGTTGAAATAAAGATTTTTTGCCCAGTTTTATATGCTTTGGAAATTGAAGGTAAAAGATAAGCTATACTTTTACCAGTCCCTGTTGGGGCTTCAATTATAGAAATACTTCCTGTATCAAGTGTTTTTCTAACATTTTGCATGACATCATACTGAGCCTGCCTAAATTTATATGTAGGATTTATAGCTTTGAAACCTTTTATATCTTTAAGAGAATCTTCGCAGTTTTTTTTTAGTTTTATAGGTATGATATTTTCTTCTTCCACATCTATAATTTCTACTTCAGGTTTAACTTTCATAAGCTCTTCATTAAGATGGTATTTTTCAAGATAAGGAGTAAAAGCCCAGTCACCTATAAGCTGTGTATACTGTGCTGTGAAATCACCTATATTATTTCTTTCAAGAATTTTATTTATTATATCAATAGTATACGTTACATTTTCACTAGCTCTATTAATAAAATCTTTACCTAAAATATTCTTAGTAAATGCTTTTAAAGTATATTCTCTATGATAAGGTTCAATAAGTGATATAAGTTCTAATGAATCTAAAAATTTATTTTTAATAATCATATTACTTTTAAAGAAGGCTATTTCAATAAATTCTTTCTTAAAATCTGCATTGTGAGTAATTATAGGGAGGTTACCAATGAAGAATTTAAGGTCATCAAGAACTACATCAAGTTCAGATGCTTTTGCAAGGTCAATAGCCTCAATACCTGGTAGACTTTCTATAACAGTTTTACTAACTCTATTTTTATTCTTTATAAGTCTATGAAAATAAGAAACTTGGTTTTTAACAAACTTAGCACAAGCAAGTTCTAATATTTCTCCATCTTTAGAATTAAGACTACTAGTTTTTATATCCATAAACACAACATTATCAAAATATGAGTTCATAAAATTTCGCCTCCTTTTTAAAATTTTGCTAATATCTATTATACCCTAAAAGTAAAATTTATAGAACATAAGTTCTTTTTTAGTTTGATACTATTTGAAAATGGGTAAGATAAATAATATAATTAGAAAAAATGTAGTTTAGTAAATAGGAGAAATTATATGATAGCAATTATTACACCTGCTAAAGGTATGGATGAAGAAAAAATAGATTTAACAGTAGAAACAACAACACCAAGATTTTTAAATAAGTCAAAAAAGGTTATGGATACTTTAAAAGGCTTTGAAGTTCATGATCTTGCGAGTTTAATGAAGATAAATGATAAGATTGCAGAGCTTAACTTTATGAGAAATCAAGATTGGGATATTTATGATGGAAAAGATGTAAAGCCAGCAGTTTTAAGTTTTGTAGGAGAAGTTTATAGAGGAATGGATGCTATAAACTTTACAGATGAAGAATTAAAATTCTGTAATGATAGACTTAGAATTTTATCAGGAGTTTATGGTTCACTTAGACCTCTTGACGGTATGTTACCTTATAGATTAGAAATGGGAACTAAACTTTCAGTTGAAGGAAGTAAAGATTTATATGATTTTTGGACAGAAACTTTAACAGAAAGTATTTTAGAAGATGCTAGAGAAAGTGGAGAAGAGGTTGTTATAAATCTTGCTTCAAATGAATATGCAAAAGTTTTAAAACTTAAAAAGAAAATCAGAGTAGTTAATATAGTTTTCAAAGAGAGAAAAGGACTAAAGTATAGAACAGTAGTGGTTCATACAAAGAAAGCTAGAGGGATGATGATTAATTTCATGGTTAAAAATAAAATTAATGATGTAGAAAAGTTAAAAGACTTTGATTACGATAGATATGAATTTGCGCAGGAATTATCAGATGCGGATAATTTTATTTTCACAAGAGATGCTATATAAAAACTTTATTTATTAAAAATTAATAAAATAAGAAATTTATTTGAATTATATATCTAATTGTATAATTTTACCTTATCATTAGTGATAACAGTTAATGTTAAGGGGGAGAACAATGCAAAAGGTAAAAAAGAAAAAGGTATCAAAGCTAAGGCAAGTTCGAAATATTTTTTTAGGAATACTTGGAGTGATTTTAATAATTTATATAGGAACTGTTTGCTATTATAGACTTTCTATGATTAAAGATATAAGAGTAGAAAATGGAAAAGTAGTATATAAACAGCCATACATAACAAGAGAAGAGCATGTGAAAAAAGAGGTAGAGCTTAAACATATTGATGAAATTAAACAAGTAAAAGATGTAGAATTTAAATTCAATGGTGAAAAGTTAGGAGATATTAATGTTATAGAACAATACCAAAGATATTATTTTCCGTTAGATAAGTTTTTAGAGCTTACTAAAACAGAATATTCAAAACAAAATGAAGTTTATGATATAGAAGGTGTTAGGCTTGATTTGAATAACAAAAACTTTTTAAAAGGTGAAACACTTCATATGTTAAGAGGTGATTTAATAGATGGTGCAGGGGTAACATATATTTCATTAAATGACCTTGAACATATATTATCACTTGGAGATAGTTGGAATCATGAAAAAAAAGTAGTTAGTTTGTTTAAAGAAGAAGTTATTATACCTAAAGTGAATAGAAATACTTTATCAGGAAAAGCAGCTATGATGAGGCTTGAGGATGTTAGAGCTGGAGAAGAGTATCTTACTAATCATGGTATTCAAAGTGCAAAGGCTACGGTAGATTATCTTTATGAAAATGGAATAGTATTCAATGTTGCTTGGATACCTAGATTCAAAGATCCATCAAAAAATATAGACAATGATTTAATGGTGAATGAAAATATAGCAAATGTTCAATTTGTTAATATGCTTGACCATTTCATCTATAGAGGTGGAGTTATAGGAGTTCATGGATATACTCATCAAGCAGGTGCTTATAAATCTGCAGTTGGAAGTGATTTAAGTACAAAGTTCAATTCAAGTGAAGAAGAAACAAGAAAACTTGTAGAAGCATCATTTGAAACAGCAAAATATTTAAAAATACCAGCAGCATTTTTTGAAAGTGGACATTATCATGCTACTAAAAAGCAACAAGCTATAATAGAAGAATATACAGATGCTTGCTTTGAACCTTATAAAATATATTGGAACTTCCAACCAGTTGTAAGTAAAAGAAATGATTCAACTATATATGTACCAGCACCACTTGGTTATTCAACAACAGAAAATGGAAGTGATATAGTAGAGAGAATAAATAAATTAGGTAATATAAATAATATATTGACAGCGTTCTTTATCCACCCACCAAAAGAAATGGGCTACTTTAAATTTACAGAGGGTGAAAATGGAAGTATTAAAACAGAACATTTAGAGAATTCACCTATTCAAAATATAGTAAATACATTAAAAGAATCAGGACATGTAACTATAACAATAAATGATTTAAAGTAGTGTTGAGTTATTTGATAGAGTTATGTAAAATATAAGATATATTATGTATGTTACAAGGAGATGTATAAACTATGAGTAATGAAAATATGTCAATGGACGAAATAATGAATAACTTTGAACTTAAAAACTTTAGAAAAGGTGAAATAGTTAGCGGAAAAGTTGTTAGTGTTAGCAATGATGAAATCATAGTTAATATAGGACATTTTGCAGATGGAGTAGTTTCAAGAAATGAAATTTCAAATGATCCAGACTTTGATATAAATAGCATAAAAGCAGATGATGAAATTTATGTAATGGTAGTAAACAAAGATGATGGATTTGGAAATGTTGCATTATCAAAGAAAAGAGCAGATGCTATAAAAGCTTGGGATAAGCTTGAAGATAGATTTAATGAAGGAAAAACTTTCGAAGTTAAGATAAAAGAAGAAGTAAAAGGTGGATTAATTGCCTTTGTAGATGGAATAAGAGTATTTATGCCAGCTTCTCAATGTGCTGCTAAAAGACTTGAAGATTTAAGCTCATTAGTAGGGCAAACTTTAGAAGTAAAGTTAATTGAATTTAACAGAGAAGATAGAAAAGTAGTTGTTTCAAGAAGGGTTGTAGAAGAAGCTGCAATAAAAGTAGCAGAGGCTAAGGCTTTAAGAGCAATAAAAGCAGGGGAAGTTAAAACTGGTAAAGTAACAAAAATACTTAAGTTCGGAGCTTTTGTAAATATTGATGGAGTTGAAGGATTAATTCACTTAAATGACTTAGCTTGGACTAGAGTTAGAAAGGTAGAAGATATTCTTTCAGTTGGTGATCAAGTAGAAGTTTATGTTAAAGAAGTTGATACAGCTAGAGATAGACTTTCACTTTCATTAAAAGATTTATGTGAAAATCCATGGGCTAAATTTGCTAAAAAAAATCAAATTGGTGAAACAGTAGATGCTAAAATAGTTAGATTTATTCAAGTTGGAGCAATAGCACAGGTTAAAGGTGGAGTTGAAGGACTTATTCACATTTCAGAAGTTTCAGAAGATAGAATAAATTCAGCAAGTGATGTATTAAAAGTAGGTCAAGATGTTAAAGTTAAAATTTTAGCTATTGATGTAGAAAATGAAAAATTATCACTTAGCATAAAAGATGCGATAGATAGATCAGAAGAGTTTGCACAGTACAATGATACTCAAGAAGATTTTGGTGGACTTGCAGATTTGTTTAAAGATTTAAAATTATAAAAATAAAATATAAAAGAAGAGGTTAAAAGTTTGAAATATTAACTAATAACCTCTTTTTCTATTAATAAATGATTATAATAATCATTTAAGAAATTAGTTTTTATAACAAAAATTTGGTATAATAAAGTTACTTAATAGATTTTTTATAGAAAATTTATTAAGTAACTCAAAGAAAATTATTTGTTTTGAAAGTAAATAAAAATAAGAAATAAAAAAATAAAAATAGTTATTATAAAATGTAAAATTAGGAGTGAATTGAAATGAGAGTATTAGAAGAATTACAACCTTACGAAGTTTTTAAATATTTTGAAGATATTACACAAATCCCAAGAGGATCAGGAAATGAAAAAGCGATTAGTGATTATTTAGTTAAATTTGCTAATGATTTAAATCTTGAAGTAATTCAAGATGAAGCTAACAATATTATAATAAGAAAACCAGCATCAAAAGGATATGAAAATGCTAAGGGTGTTATAATTCAAGGGCATATGGATATGGTTTGTGAAAAAAATAAGGGAACAGAACATGATTTTGAGAAAGATCCATTAAAATTAAGAATTGATGGAGATAATATATATGCAACAGATACAACTCTTGGAGCAGATAATGGAATTGCAGTAGCCTATGGAATGGCAGTTCTTGCAGGAGATTATGAGCATCCAGCTTTAGAGTTATTAGTAACAACTGATGAAGAAGTTGGAATGAGTGGAGCTATTGCACTTGATGGCAGAAATATTCAAGGAAAAGTACTTCTTAATGTAGATTCAGAAGAAGAAGGCGAATTCCTTGTAAGTTGTGCTGGTGGAGCAAGAAATACAATAACAATTGATGTAGAGTGGATAGATACACCAGAAGAAAAAGTTGCTTATGAACTTAGAATAAAGGGATTAAGAGGCGGTCACTCAGGAATGGAAATTAATAAAGAAAGAGGAAACTCAAATAAATTAATGGGTAGACTTCTAAATGAGATTTCTAAAGAAGTAGAATTTGATATAGCTTTAATAAGTGGTGGTTCAAAAAATAATGCAATTCCAAGAGAAGCAGATACTTTAATAGTATTAGATGAAAAAGATGTAGCTAAAGTTCAAGAGATTGTTTCAAAAGTAGAGAGTGAAGTTAAAGGTGAACTTAGAGTTCAAGATCCTAATGTTGCTATTGAGATGGAAGCTGAAGAAGCAATGCCACTTGAAGTTTTTTCAAAAGAAACAATGAAAAAAGTTATCATGGCATTACAATTAATACCTAATGGTGTTGAGGTAATGAGTATGGATATGGCAGGACTTGTTCAAACATCAACAAATCTTGGTGTAGTTACAACAACAAATGAAAAAGTTTTATTTGATAGTGCTACAAGAAGTTCAGTGAATAGTCAAAAATGGGCATTCATTGATAAAATTCAAAACATTGCTGATGTAATAGGTGGAAAACTTGAAGTTTCATCAAGCTATCCATCATGGGAGTATAACCCAGAATCAGAAGTGAGAGAAATTGCTAAAAAAGTCTATAAAGATATGACAGGAGAAGAAGCAAAGCTTGTTGCTATTCATGCTGGAGTTGAATGTGGACTTTTAAGTGAAAAAATTGAAGGGGGACTTGATATGATATCATTTGGTCCTAATATGGCAGATGTTCATACACCAGATGAGCATGTTAGTATAAGTTCAACAAAAAATGTTTGGGAATTTTTAATAGCTTTATTAAAAGCTTTAAAATAGAAAAAAATTGATTGAAAATCCTTTGTATAAAAATACAAAGGATTTTTTTTGTACTTTACATAATTTTTTAAAAATTTTATGTATTTTAGGAATAAAATCATCACTTTTAAAATAAATATGGTTATATAGAAATGTTTGAGGTGGTGAAATTATGAAATACACAAGATATGATGTAAGTTCAAAGAAGAAAAATGATGATTGGAAAACTACACTGATAATGATAGTTGCTGTTGTTGTTTTAGCATTACTTATAGGAAGTTTAATATTTTTTAAGTTCTTATCACCTAGTAATGAAAAAGCAAAACCAGGAACTGAGCAAAAACAAACAGAAACAAAAAAGCCTAATAGTAATAAACCAAATGAAGATGCTGATGCTCCTCCGATAGTTTCAGGAGAACAAAAAGAAGAAAAGAATACAAATCAACAAGAGATAGCAACAAGCACTACAGAAGCTACTACATACACAGTTGTCCAATGTGGGTATTTTTCTACTAAAGAAAGTGCTGAATCTGTAAAAACTAAAATTGGAGAAAAAGCTAGAGTGTTAACAGAAGGCGATAAATTTAGAGTTGTTTGTTATATTGGTAATGAAGAGGAAGCAAAAAAATTATCAGACAAGTTTACAGTGGAAGAAATAGAAAATACAAAAGCAAGATTTAACTTACCGGGAGATACTGTAACAGATAAATCAATCATTGAAATGATTAATGGAACATTAGATATAATAAACAAATTAAATGAAGCAGAAGTTGCGAGTGTTAAAAGTGATGAATTTAAGGCTTGGGCTAATGAATTAGTAGAAAAACAAGAAGATACTAAATATGCTACTTTTTCAAAATTAAAGAAAATGATAAATGAACTTCCTAAAGAAATTACTAAGAATAGTACAGCTGAAATATATCAAACTATATATGATGTTTTAAGTGTATATAAATAAAAATAAGAAGGTTTAAATAATTTCCCCAAATTATTCTCTTATTACCTTTAAATAACATCAACTTGTAATTAAATTTTAATAAATATTTACAGTATATAGATTATAATTATTGAGAAAATAAAGAACTCTGAAAATTTTCAGAGTTCTTTATTTTTAGGCATGAATTTTGTACAATATTTTAAGTAATGCACAATTTAAAAAATATATATTAAAATTTTTAGTAAAGAAGTTTTTATGCTTGTGCATAAAAATAATAAATGTTAAACTATATAAGATGATAAAGAAAATAGGATTTTAGGTTGATTTTTGTTAAAAAAGTACTAATTTTATATCGAAAGATAGGAGTGTGTTTTTAATATGAATATAATTTTAGCCTCACAATCACCAAGAAGGAAAGAATTGTTGTCGAAAATTGTAAGTGACTTTGAAATTGTTGCTTCTGACTTTGATGAATCAAGTATTGAATTTAAAGGTGATGTTGAAGCTTATGTTAAAGAATTAGCAATGTGCAAAGCAAAAGTTATAGCACAAGATATTAAAAAGCACGCTATTGTAATTTCAGCAGATACGATTGTTGTGCTAGAAAATAAAATATTAGGAAAGCCTAAAAATAAAAAAGACGCTGAATGTATGTTAAAAGCTTTAAGTGGTAATAATCATAAAGTATGCACAGGTTTATGTGTTATTGATACTGCTAATAATAAAGTTATACAAAAAGCGGTATTCACGCAAGTGAAATTTTCTAAGCTTACTAATAAGGAAATTCAAGAGTACATAGATACGGGGAGTCCAATGGACAAAGCGGGCGCTTATGGAATACAAGACTTCGGATCAGTTTTTGTTGAGAAGATTGAAGGATGCTATTACAATGTAATGGGATTACCAATAAATGTATTATATAATGTGCTTAAAACATTGGATTTTTAATGGTGTAAATATCTAATAAGGAAAGTTTTGATTTTGAACAAAAATTTGAAGATATATCAAATACCAAAAGATGAAAGACCTAGAGAGAAGCTTTTGAATAAAGGAGTAAAGGTATTGACAGATGCTGAATTACTTGCTTTATTACTTAGAACAGGTACAAAGGATGAGAGTGCTTTAGAGCTTTCGGATAGGTTGTTAAAAACTGTTAATGGTGTTGG
>JBOGAY010000114.1:0-6376 GCA_051655925.1 Sarcina sp.
TATTCCCAGGAATGCTAGTATCAAACTGGAATATATGAGCATAAGGAGAATTTTCATATAGATACTCTTTATCAGTATCATATGGCTCTAATGCTATATTTCCACTTATCATTTCAGTACAAAGTTCTATAACCTTTGAATTTACATAATCCCTTAAAATATCAAATTGTTTTTGAGAAATCATCTTATCATTCTTAGCTAAAGCACCACTCTTATTAATCTTCGCTGGAATAATAACTGATGATTGTCCTTCTTCAAACTCATTATCCATACTTCTAACAACTTTAGCTTCATCAAGGAATAGCCCATCAAACTTAAGTTCCTCAAGAATTTTCTTTTCTACCTCTTCTTCACTAAGCTGAGTTTTACTTTTTATAAGAGGGTCATTTAATTTAAAGTAGAACATCGCCCCTGGTAATGCTTGCTTTTCTATAATCTTTTCTGAGTTTTTAAGAAGTACATCAAGATAAACTAAAAGTTGAATTTGAAGTCCGCTGTAAAGCTTATTCATATCGAACTCTTTCTTACCAGTCTTATAATCAATTACCCTAATATAAGTCTGACCATCAAGGTCTAAAGTATCAATTCTATCAACCCTACCAATTAAAGTTATTTTCTCCCCTGTTGGTAAATCTATCGTAATTGGTTCACTTCCATAACCAAAAGCAAATTCATTACTAAATATCTCAAAATTACTTCTTCTCATCTGCTCTGCAATAGTCATAACAGATCTTGTAAGTATCTTTTTATATCTTTCTGTTAAATACTTAAATCTATTTGTACTACTTAAAATAGAACTATCATTAGTATTTATCTTATCATTAACTAAATCATTAACCATTCCTCTACACTCTTTCTTGCTAAGGTCTGACCATCTAATATTTTTTCTTTTAATATTAGTAGTAAAATCATCTAGTACTTCATGCATGAAACTTCCAAGATCAGGTGCGGAAAAATCATAAATCTTTCTATCCTTTGCCTTTAATCCATACTCTATAAAATAAGCAAATGGACACTGTGCATATCTTTCAAGCTTTGAAACCGAGAACTGTAACTTTCCATCCTCTGTACTATAAAGCTTTTTAGCCATCTCTTTTGAAATAGCATTTTCTATATTAGAATACTTAAGCCCTTTAACAACATTAGAAAGTTTCATACTCCACTCTTGCTTATCATTAAAGTATTTAAACACTTCATCCCAATGTTCTCCAGCTTCTTTATAATCAAAATCTCTTCTAATAGCACCAATAAGTTCATTGAATGTTGGTGATTTTGCACTCACATCATAAAACTCATCTCTATTTCTCCCAAGATTAAATCCACTACTTTCCTCTTTAAGTTTTGGGAATAGCTTTTTAATTCTATGAGTTATAATTGATGGTCTTAAAGCCTTACCTTCAAAGTCTGCTAAAGGATAAGTTATAACAAGATATTCCTTTGCAATTGTAAGTGCAGTGTAAACCATAAATTGTTCTTCAAAAGCTTGAGTTCTTGTATCTGCTGCAAGTTCCATCCCAAGTTCTTTAAGCATATTTCTATCTCTATCTGATAAAATCCCCTCTTCCATACTAGCTGAAGGAAGCACACCATCATTAGTTCCAACTATATAAATAGCCTTTGCCCCTCTACTTTTAATTCTTGTAATATCACCTATATTAACTTGATCTAAGGCAACTGGCACAACACCCATCTCATATTTAGAAAATCCAACATTAAGTATTTTGATAAACTCTTTCTTATCAACTTTTTCATCACCAAGCACATCTACTGCTTGTTCTAAAACTTCCATCAAAATATCAAGAATTTGAGAATATTCTTTCACCTTACTCTGCATTCCCCTATCTTCAAACTCTTTAATCTTAGCTTCAACATTATAAAGAACTTTAGTTTCTTGTAAAAACTCATAAAGTGCAACTGAATATTCTTTTAAAGTTTTCTTTTTACTACACTTTTCTTCAAGATTACGAAGTGGCTCTTGTATCCATGCTTTAATATCATTTATAGTATTTAAATAAATTTTATCATCATCTGTAACCTTATCATCATCTATTTTTTTAAAACTATTTACAGTCACATACTTCCACTCTTCTTCATTCCATTTCTGTCCCTTAATTCCATGTGCTAAAACATAATTTTCAAGCATATCAATATGCTCCCTCTGCATGCCTATAAGCCCACTTTTTAAATATCTAAACATACTCTCATAAGACCAATTTTTAGTTATAATATCAAATGCCGCAGTAATTAAAATGACTAAAGGATTGCTTGCAACATCAACTTTTTTATCTATATAATAAGGAATTTCATAATCACCAAAAATAACAGAAGTAATTTTTTCATACCCCTCAACATTTCTACAAATTACAGAAATATCTTTATATCTATATCCCTCATCCCTAACAAGTCTTAAAATATCCTTAGCTACAAACTCAACTTCATCATAACTATTATTTGCCCTATAAAGTCTTATATCATCAACATTTCCATAATAAGATTTCAAAGGATAGCAATAAATATTTTTCTCAAGATGTGCTAAAACCTCATTCTCTTTAAACCTTCTTGGAGTATCTTTATTTATATTTTCAAACCCTTCAAAAGCTATATTATTTTCCTCTATAACCTTTAAAAGTCTTCTCTCAGTTCTTTTTGTAACATTATAAACATCACTTTCAACCAAATCACAACCTGTCTCTCCATCATCCATAGATAAAGTTATGTTAACCCTACTAGCTTTTTTCATAAGCTCAACAATAATATCCATCTGCTGAGGAGTAAAAGTTGTAAACTCATCAATCCAAACTTCAGCTCCCTCATACATATCACTCTGTGAAAGTTTCTGAGCCAAAAGACCAAGTTCATCCTCACCATCAATATAAGCATGATGAAGTCTAGCATTAAACTCTCTAAAAATCTTCTCAAGATCTGAAAGCTTTTCTACAAGTTCCTTATCCTCAACACTCTCAATCATTTCAAGAAGAACATTTTCATCAACATTATACTTCTTAAACTCAGTCACAAGAGTAGAAATAATATCAATAAATCCCTCCTTCTTAGCAGCTACACCAAAAACTTTCATCTCTGAAATAACATCATCAAGGACTTTATGTATTAGCATACTTTTAGCCGCATCCTTAATAGTCTTCTTAGTAAGACCACCTTCCTTATTAAAAACTCTATTTGCAAGTCTTCTAAAACTTAAAACCTCTGCACTTAAAACACAACTTTCCCCAATCTCTTTAAGCATTCTATTCTCAGTTTCAAAAGTAAATTGCTCAGGAACAATAAGAATTAACTTATTACACTCGTTTTTGTTAATCTTACTCTTAATCTCATCAATACAAAAAGAACTCTTACCAACGCCAGCTCTACCATATATAATTCTTAAAGACATAACCTCACCTCTTTATATAAAATCATTTCTCCACAAATCAGAACAAGTTTTCCACAGATAGCTTCTAAAATTAAAAGTTATCCACAAATTAATAACAAACTGTGCAAAACTTATATAACTCTCTTTTTACATTATTAACTAATAATCTCATTTTAACACTTTACATAACTTTAGAAAAAGAAAAAAGACTAGAAATCCCTACTTCTAGTCAATCAAACATAGTAACTAATGTAATAAAAGCTTCTGATTTTGCTTTTGCCTTTAGCACTTAATTTTTTTCATTAATAATTAAGTGTTTTTTACTTTATAACTCTTGGATTTGCTAAAACTTCTTTTCTAACTGCTAAAATTCCATTTTCCACAGATTTAATTGTCCATTTCACTAAAGTTATAGTTCCGTTCTTAATTTCAATGCATGTCACTGCATAAGGAAGTACAGCTGCACCAATATTATAATATTGCACATCTTTTTCACTTGGAAAAATACAATTATGTGTATGCCCTATAATTGCTGACATTTGTGATTTTTCACACCACTTGCAAACTCTATTATCAACTCTTTCTCGTACATTATCAGACTTAGCAGGACTTAATATCTCATTAAAGGATAAAACTCCATTAAAAAAGCTCCATACATATCTCACTAAAAATTTTGATATAATTGAAAATTCATAATTTCCATAATCAAGTTGATGTCCATGAAACACTAAAAACTCTTTATCATTTTCAAACTTCAAAAGAACGCCTTCATGTATTTCTAAATCAAGATAAAAATCGTTTAAAAATGAATTTCTACATTTTAAAATTTTTTTCTTAAATCTTTTATTTATTTTTTCATCATCATGATTTCCATAAATCATATATAATCTATTGTCTTTTTTAAATTTTGAAAGAATTTTATATGCATCCTCATGAGCTTTAAATATATCATTTAAATTTTTAAATTTCCAAAGTTCATCACCATCACCATTTTCAATACAAGTAAACCCTTGATTGTAGTAATATCTAAGTGCAGTAATATAAATATTAGTATTAGGATAAAGGGCATCTTTAAAAGTACCATCCCCCCTATGACAATCACTAAATATAACAATCCGATCTGAATTTTTTAAATTTAGAACTTTCACACTATCTTTTAGTTTATTAATTCTATTTATTCTTCTCACTAAAATTCCTTCTTAAATATTAATTTATACACTATGATTATTTATTCAAAAATGAATTTATTATTCAAAAGTTATAATTAATATAGTTTTTCAGTAAATATTTATATTCTCTAATATACATATGTTTTTAATAGTATTTTTTTTTACAATTTATTAATTTTATATTTAAATTCTTTTCAAATTTGTTAAAATGTATTATAATAAATATATAAGTTATTTAATTAAACTCAAGACAAACTGCATAATAATTCATTTATTATGCATAAATATACGAAAGGAGAGTTTCTTATCTATTTTTTGAAAAATTTCAAAAATGCAAGATAAGACATATTATTATGCAAGATTCATCGAAAGAAATGTTATTAGAAGAAGATGACAAGAAAAAATATAAAATATCGTTTTTAAGTTTTGTAGGAATGATCTTCATAACTGTTTACGGTCTGCAAAATGGACAACAAATATATTATCAAATGGGATACGCAGCAATTACATATGTAATAATCGCAGCATTATTATACTTTATCCCTTATTCATTCATAGTTGCTGAAATGAGTTCAGCATTTAAACATAAGAGTGGAGGAATATTCTCATGGATGTCTGAAACAGTTGGAAAAGGCTTTAGCTTAGTTGGGACATTTATTTGGTATGGTTCTTTCGTAGTATTATGGTTCTCTGCAACTGTAATAACAGTTAACGTATCAGTTGCTATATTCGGTAAGGATACTACTTCAACATGGCATGTTGGTCATTTACTTAACTCACCTGAAACAATAGCAATCATAGGTGCAGTCTATATGATCATTGTAGCGTTTTTATCTACAAGAGGTCTTAAAAGAATGACATTCTTATCAAATGTATCAATCGTAACAATAATTATCGGACATATATTAATGTTAGGTGGAGGATTATTAGTATTTGCTTTATCAGGATTTAAATTCGCTCAAGGATTCGATCCTCATCATATACAAAGCTACTTCTATGGACCAAACCCAACATATGCATCACTACTTCCTGCTATAGCATTTATGGTATTTACAATCTTCGTATTTGCTGGAATGGAAAATAGTGCTGGACTTGTTGATAACGTTGAAAATGCAAAGAAAAATGTGCCAAAGGCAATCATTCTTTCAACAGCAATTATCACAGTTTTATATATCGCAATCATAATCATCTCAGGTATGGTTTGTAACTGGAATACAACTTTTGGTAGTGCTAAAGTAAACCTTGGTAACTACTCAATTTATATAATACAACAACAATTCTACAGACTTGGTACTGAATTTGGATTATCAGGTGCTACATCAATTCAAGTTGGTATGTGGGTTAACAGAGTTCTTAACATTTTAACACTTGTTGGACTAGCTGGTATGCCACTTAGAATTTACAGCCCTATCAAACATATGATAGAAGGGTTACCAAAAGGAGTTCTTCCAGAGAAGATTACAGCTCCTAACAAACATGGAATGCCTTCAGTAGCAATCCTTATTCAAACAGTTTTAGTTGTAGGATTCATCTTACTTTTAGGATTTGGTGGTAACTCAGTATCATCATTATTCAATAAAATAACACTTATGTCATTCGTAGCTGGTAGTGTGCCAATATCATTTATTATATTTGCATATATCAAGTTTAAAAAGAATGATTCAATACCTAAAGAATATGAATTCTTTAATAAAAAATGGGGAGTAATCATTGGAATTATCTGTTTCATCGCAGTAACTTTCACAAATATCTTCTCAATAATTCAACCAGGACTTAGTGGAGACTGGGGAAATACTTTCTGGGTAGCAATGGGACCTGTACTATTTGGTGGAATAGG
>JBOGAY010000115.1:0-6300 GCA_051655925.1 Sarcina sp.
TATTAATATTATTAATATTACTTTTGATAGCTAATTGTGAATGTCACAAGCTAGAAATGAACGCATATAATAAAATAAACTTTAATTAGGAGGGTGTTTTAAGTGGATTTTGAGCGAATAAAAAAATTAGTAGAAGATAATTATAAAGTAAAAGTAAGCAAAATCACTAAAAGAAAAAATGTTTATAGAATTAGAGCAGGATTTAGAGAATATTGTTTAAAAGTTATTAATTATGAATTTGCACATTTCTATTTTATTGTTTCAGCTATAAAGCATTTAGAGGATAATGGGTTTAAAGGAACACCTAAAATAATACCTACAATAGCTTTTAAGGACTATATAAAGGTAGAGGATAAGTTTGCATATCTTACTGAGTGGAAAGATGTAAGGGAAGCTAATTATGATAATATAAAAGATCTTATTGCAACTGCTAAAAAGGTTAGAGAACTACATATATGTAGTAGAGGATTTACTATAACACAAGAGATGAAGCCAAGGGTTGGCTGGGGAGTGTGGGACAAAGTATTTGCTACAAGGTTAGATGAGATTTTAGATTTTAATGAAATTATAAAAGAAAAAGCAGAAAAAACAGATTTTGATAAGCTATTTTTAAGTGTTTTAGAAGAAGAACTAGAACGTGGAGAGAGGGCTATTATTAATCTTAGAGATAGTAATTATAAAAAATATATGGAAAAGGAAGTTAAAGAACTTGGATTTTGCCATCATGATTTAGCATATCATAACATTTTGTTTGATAAAAGTGAAGATGTTCATATAATAGATTTTGATTACTGTATTTTAGATTCACATTTACATGATTTAGCAAGTTTTTGTATGAGAGCTATGAGAAATGGAAATTGGGGTATTGATATATTTGATGAAATAACAAAGGCTTATTCAGATGATGGGCAAGGAATTACAGAGGAAGAGAAAAATATTATTCTTGCATTTTTAGAATTTCCACAGGATTATTGGCAAGTGGGACTTCAGTATTATTGGGAGGAGCAGCCTTGGACAAATGAAAGGTTTATGATGAGATTAGAAAATTATATTAAAGACAGAGAAGAGCGAATGGCATTCATAGAAGCATTAAGAGCAAGGAGTAGTTAGTTTCTATGAGAAGAGAAGATTTATTAAAAAAGTTTTTAGGCTGTCATAATATAAATTTAATAGATAGAGAATTAATTAGAAAAAAATATAAATTGGAGAACACTATTGAAAGCTTAAGTGTATTTCATAAAAATTTAAAGGGGAAAAGAGATTATAGCATGGGTCTTACAAGTGAGGCTGGAAGGATAAGATTAGAACAAAAAATATCACTTATAAGAATGGAACGCTTTCAAAAAGAAAGTGACTTATGTTTAAAAGAAGTTATAGAATATGCAAAGGAATGTGTCTCAGAAGTAGAAGAAAATAAATTTATTTCTTTAATTGATAGAAGTTATAAAAATTCAGAGATAACTCTTGGAAAAGTATATCAAAATATTTGTGGTAATAATATTACATTGGATGTTTCTGATACAAGTAGAATTAGATTTGGAATGATAGAAGATGATTTTATAAAGTTTGTTAGAAGAGCGGAAAGAAGAGATAAGCAATTAAGTTATTTAGAAATGATTGATGAGTTTATAAATTTAGAAGAACTTGAAGAAGTTAGTAAAGTTTATATAAAGTCTACTATTGAATATCCAAGTGAAATAGCAAATTATATATCTTTTGCATATGTAAGAGATTTTGATGATGAAAAAGTAAAAGAAGGTCTTACTAATATAAAAAGTAATTTTAAGTTTTTTTAGGAGGTTGGAATGGGAAAAATTAAATATAGAGAAGCAAAATATCTTTGTAAATATGATTTAGATACTGAATTTTTAAATGAGTTAGAACTTAATATAAATGATTTGTGGCCAACTAGAAATATTTTTATATTAGATTGTGAAGAGGGAAAAAAAATTTTAAAACTTATAAATTATAATAATGAAAAGCTTGAGTTTATAGTAGATATCCTTGAATATCTCAAGATGGGGTATGATGGTGTCCTTAGTATTAATAGGTTTAAAGATGGTAAATACAAAATTGAAAGAAATGAAAAATCTTATGTACTTTTAGATTTAATAGCAGGTGTTGAGTGCAATTTAAATAATCCTATGGATTTAGAGGCAGCATCAAAAGCAATAGCTAATCTTCATTTAGCGGGACAAGGGGTTTTATCTAAGTTAGATAAATATAAGAAAAAAATATCATTAGGTAATTTAAAGGAGAGGTTTGAAGAGGGGATTGTAAATCTTGAAAAGTGTAAAGAGCTTGCAAGTTTAAAAACTTACAAAAATGAGTTTGATGAGTTGTTTTTAGAGAACGTAGATTATAATTTAGGAATGATGAATAGTGCATTAAAACTTTTAGAAAAAAGTAAATATAAAGAGTTATGTAAAAATGAAGATTATGTAACTGTATGTCATAATGATTTAGCATATCATAATATGATTGTAAATGATGGAAAGGTTAATTTTATAGATTTTGACTATACAAATATAGATTTAAGAATTTTAGATGTTTATAATTTTACATTTAAAACTCTTAAAAAACATGCTTTTGATATTAATATTTATAATCAAATAATTGCTGACTATAATAGTATTTTAAAATTAACAAATGATGAAATGGAACTTTTATATATATTGTTTTTGTACCCAGGTGATTTTTGCACAGTTAGTAAAAATTATTATTTTGCTCTAAAAGATTGGAGGTATGAAAGTTTTTTTAATAAATTAGAAAATAAAGTCCTTCATAAAAAGGAAAAGGAACTTTTGATTGCTAAAATTTATTTAAATAATAATTAAAATTAAATATTTATAAATGTATTGAATTTCCATAAAATGGAATCTATAATATAATTATGATAAAAAATAAATTATATGTGAGGTAGTTAGTATGGAAAAATTAATACATACACATGAAAACTGCAATTGCGGATGTGAAGAGCATAAGCATGCAGTAGAAGTGTGTCATTGTGGATGTGAAGAACATGGACATCATCATCACGAAGAAGCAGGACATGCAGTAGAAGTATGTCATTGCGATTGTGAAGAGCATAAACACACACACTAATTAAATAAAATAAAGGCTACATGTTGATTAATTTCAACATGTAGCCTTTATTTTATTTAAGATTTATATTTTTTATGGATTTAGGCTTCCTGTCAAAGTAACATTATAAGTTTTACTTTGAGAAGTTCCAGGATGAGCTATAAATATACCATTAAAGTTTGATGTTCCATTTATAGGATTAAGTAAATATTGCCCTGTTACTTTTCCATTATAAGTTTCATCTAAACCAAATTGATAATTTTTGTTTGTTATATTGTAGTTTGGTTTAAGTGTGAATGCATTGCTATCACCTGCATAATATTCTGTAAGTTGGAATTGGTTTTGAGCAGATGGAGCGATAGTTACAGAAGTTCCAGCAATATTTGTGTGATAGAATGGCATTGCTTGAAGTGGTCCTGCATATTCACTGTTTATTAGGTTAAATGTTATACCTGTTACTGCATTTGATCCAGTGTGTGTAAATGTTCCTCCAAGTGTTGGAGCGCCACCATTATTAGTAAGATATTTTAATTTATATATAGCAGTATTTTTACCGTTGTAATATTCATATAAATCAAAATTGTTATTTCCAAGTGAAGCTATTTTAGCAGTAAATGTTTCGTTTAATCTGCTTGTATAGTATTCAGGAAGAACTAGTAGATTGTTTACTACATGACCACCTTGAAGAGGTATAACAACTCCAACACCATTAATAGTACCGTACATATAAGATGCACCATTTACTATATCAGCAAAGTTACCAGTACTAGTTATAGCTGGTGTAGATGCTTGTTGTGAATTATTATTTGATTGATTAGCAGGTGCATTTTCAGTATTATTTGCACTTTGCTGAGGAGAATTAGCATTACTTTGATTATTATTATTATTATTATTATTATTGCTTGCTGTAACTGATGGAGTTGCAGTAGCATTTGAATTATTTTGATTTGTAGTAGCATTACTAGAATTTATCTTGCTAGGTGTTGCACTAGTTGGATTTGTAGAACTTGAATTAACTCCTACAGTAGAATTTATTGAAGCATGAGCTGGTGTAGAAGTCATAAAATAAATACTTCCGATAACAATAATTCCTACAATGACAATAGTAGCTATAATAGCTTTTGTTTTCATTATTTTCACTCCTTATATATAAAACTTGATTTTGTCTATGTTATAACAAAGATTATATATTTTTCCATAGAATGAAAAGAAACAAATTAGAAGTTCTTTATCTATATTTAGGTTAAGGAAATATTAATTTACAGTTATAGTTAATAGATATTGTGTTTAAAGATAAAAAATATTCTTTATGCTAATAAAAATAAAGTAATTAAATTGTAATTTTTACCATTTACAAATATGGTAATATTAGGTAATGAAAGAGGGGGATATATTTGTTAGATATAAAATGTCTTAGTAAAGTATATGTAGGAAACAAGAAGGCAGTTGATAATGTAAATTTTAAGGTAAAGGTTGGAGAAGTATGTGGGCTTATAGGACATAATGGAGCTGGTAAGACTACAGTACTCAAAATGATTATGGGAATTTTAAAACCTACAAAAGGAAAGATATTATTTGAAGGAAGAGAGTTTGATGATTCTATAGAGATGAAAAAAATATTAGCTTATGTTCCGGATAAACCAGTAGTTTTATTAGAATTGACAGGAAATGAGTATTTGAACTTTGTAGCTAATATGTATGAAGTTAAAAGAGAAATTAGAAATAATTTAGTTGAGGAGTTAGCAACGGTATTTAAAATAAAAAAAGATTTGAATTTAAGAATGTCTAGCTATTCGCATGGAATGAGAAAAAAAGTAATGATTATAGGAGCGTTTTTAAGTGGAGCAAAAATTTTGATTTTAGATGAACCCTTAACAGGACTTGATCCAGAAGCAATTTATATTTTAAAAAACATAATGAAAGATTATTGTGAAAAGGGAAATTCAATAATATTTTCAACACATCTTTTAGGAATAGCACAAGAGGTATGTTCTAAATTTATTTTCTTAAATAAAGGTGAAATTAAATTTAATGGTGATTTAGAATATATTAATTTAAAGTATGGTGAAGGTACAACTATTGAAAATGTATTTATGGAAATTGTAAAAGTAGAGTAGTTAAGGGAGAAAAATCTTATGTTAAAAGATAATTTAAAGATAATCCTAAGTTTATTTATTAAAAATTATTTGAGGTTCATAAATAAAAGGATAGTAATGATTAATATGATATTATTTGCATTGCCTTTATTTGTAATAAGCTATATTACAAAAGATTATAAAATGGGATTTAACTTTATAAGTTCAATTTATATAGGGTGTTTTATATTTATATATTTTAGAAAAGTATTGACTGGACTTTTTATTTTTGATGATTATGAAAATTATTTAGGCTTCCCAGTTTCAGTTAAGATTATTGCAATTTCAAAGTTTACAATTTTAAATTTTGAAGTTGCAACACAATTAGGATTTTTATTTTTAGCATATATTTTTGATGGAATAATTCAAGGGCAATCTCTTTTGTACTATGTAGCTATTATGATAGGCTATTTTCTAATAAATTTTTTATTGCTACTTTTAAGTTTTTTAATAATTTTAGTTTATTATAAAATTAAAAATCTTTTTGTTTACAATAAAATATTTGAATTCAAGGAGATTATTGAAAATGTAAGTAAAACAGAAAAAATATATAAAAATAAAAAATATAATAAAGAAAGTAAAATAAGAACATTAGCTATAATGGATATCAGGCAAATTTTAAGAAATAAAAAATTAGCTTTAGGATTTTGGTTTAATACAATTCTTATGTTAGGATTTGCTTTAATAACAACAACTTTATTAAGTAATAAGCTTCCGGAAGTAAGTTTTTTTACAATGCTAATTATAGTAGTCCAAACATCAACTTTGGGAGGGATATTTCCTTTAATAGCTTTTTCAAAATGTGCTTATGATCAAGAATTTATTTTAATGCTTCCTGTAAAGCAAGAAGAGTATATAAAATCAAAGATTATAGCAACATTTTTGATTCAATTACCTATATTTCTATTAGTAACAATAGTAATATTTATAACATTCGATATTAATTTCTTTTATAAATTAATATCAATTGGAATTGTAGGTATAAATATATTTGCATGTGTTGTTTTGGGGATAAATTATGATGGATGTGATATGCAAATTGATATGAGTTTAGATGAATTGTCATATAAAAGATTTCCTA
>JBOGAY010000116.1:0-2343 GCA_051655925.1 Sarcina sp.
ATAGCTTTAATTATAATAAAATAATAATACTTTGATTATAAAACAATTAAAATAAAATTGTAAACTAAATTTAATTGAATTTTAAGTCTTTATAGATATAATATTAAGTATTTATGAGTAAATAGGAGATAAAAGGTATTAAGAAGGTTTAAAGGAAGAATAAGGGTAAATATATCAATTAAGTATAAATTAGAAAAGGTAGTATAATAAAATTTATGAATAGATTATTAAGAAATTGATAATGAACAAAAAACAAACGAAGATTGGATGAGGTGAACTAAAATGGCTTTAGATAAAATGTTAGTAAAACAGTTTACTAAAAACTTAAGTGATAAGACTTTCACATTAAAATTCTGGGATGGAGAAGAATTTAAGGTAGGAGAAGGTGAATCAGCTTTCAACCTTGTAATTAACAAATTCCCAAGCAAAAGAGATTTATTAGCTGATGCTAGTTTAGCATTAGGAGAAGCTTACATGGATGGAGATATTGATATCGAAGGAAATATCCAAGAAGCTATCGAAAGTATGATGAGAAGCAAGAGCAGTTTCTTCAATGACAGCAAACTTTTAAAAGTTGTTGGTATTATAAAGGCTGCAGCAAAAGCAAAAGCAAAAGAGAACATAGCACACCACTATGATATAGGAAATGATTTCTATAAGTTATGGTTAGATGAGACTATGAGTTACTCATGTGGATACTTCAAAAATGAAGATGATACATTATACCAAGCTCAAATGAACAAAATCCACCACATATTAAAGAAATTAAACCTTAAAGAAGGTCAAACACTTCTTGATATCGGATGCGGATGGGGATACCTTTTAATAGAAGCTGCTAAACTTTACAAAGTTAAAGGTGTAGGTATTACATTAAGTGAAGAGCAATGTAAAGAAGCTAATGCTAGAGTTAAGAAATTAGGATTAGAAGATTTAATCGAAATTAAAATAATGGACTACAGAGATTTACAAAAAAGCGGACTTGAGTTTGATAGAGTTGTAAGTGTAGGTATGGCAGAGCACGTTGGTGCTTCAAATATTCCATTATACTTTGATAACATAGATGCAGTTCTTAAAGATGGCGGAGTATGTTTAATACATAACATAACAAACCTTGTAGAAACAGAAGGAAATAAGTGGATCACAACTTATATCTTCCCAGGTGGATATATACCAACAGTAAGAGAAGAGTTATACCAAGCTGCTGAGCATGGATTCAATACAGTAGATATTGAAAGTTTAAGACTTCATTACATGAAGACTTTAATGTGTTGGGTAGAAGGATTCGAAGCTAACATAGATAAAGAAAAAGAAATGTTTGATGAAAGATTCTTAAGAATGTGGAGAATGTACTTAAATTCATGTGCTGCTGCATTCCACTACGGCGGAATTGATATTCACCAAATGTTATTCACAAAAGGAATCAACAATGATATTCCTATGACAAGAAAATATATGTACGAAGACTAAGATTTAGTTTTTGTTTTAGAAAGTCACCTTTGTTTTATACTAAGGTGACTTTTTTATTTGAAATAAGTACTTAAAACAAAAAAAATTAAAATATGCTATTATATAGATAGTTTTAATTTTAGGAGATTTTACTTATGAAAAAAGAAATTTTTGATAATGGTGTTAAGTTTATATATAAGTATAAAGAAGGAGTTCATACATCATTTTGTATAGGACTTGAAGCAGGAGCAAATAGAGAAACTAAAGAAAGTATAGGTGTAGCACATGCACTTGAGCATATACTTTTTAAAGGGACTAAAAAGTATGATGAAACTTATATTAATAAAAAGTTAGATGAACTTTTTGCAATGAATAATGCAATGACTAATTATCCATATGTAATATTTTATGGAGTTAGTGCTAAGGAAGATTTTGAGGAAGGTTTTAATTTATATAGTGATATAGTTTTAGAACCATCTTTTACAGAGGTAGGATTTAAGGAAGAACTTTCTGTGATTCAAGAGGAAACTAAGGAATGGAGAGAGGATATAGAACAGTATTGTGAAGATTTGCTTTTAGAGAGTGCTTTTAAGTATGAAAGATTAAATAAAACTATTATAGGTGATGAGCAAAATATAGAAATAATAACAATGAATAAATTGAAAGATTTTTATAATAAGTTTTATGTTAGTGAAAATATGACAATTACTTTTGTTGGAGCTTTAGATTATGAAACTGCAAGAAAAGTTATTTATAATAGATTTGGTACTTTACAAAAAAGAAGTGTTGAAAGTTTAGATTTCACAAGAAAAGAATTTAATAGTGGTATATACAAAGAGTATAAAATCAAATCAGATACAACAAAGATACAGTTAGCTTATGATATAAGTAAATTAA
>JBOGAY010000117.1:0-2932 GCA_051655925.1 Sarcina sp.
TTTGGAGTAATCAATTTAGCTTTAGTTAATAATGAGCCACAAGTTTTAAACTTGAAGCAAATGTTATCTTACTATATCGAATTCCAAAAAGAAGTTGTAACAAGAAGAACTGTATTTGATTTAAATAAAGCTAAAGAGAGAGCTCACATATTAGAAGGGCTTAGAATAGCACTTGATAATATTGATGAGGTAATTAGCATAATAAGAAATTCTAAGACATCAGATATAGCTAAAGCACAACTTATGGAGAAATTCAATTTAAGTGAAAAGCAATCAACAGCTATACTAGAAATGAGACTTAGAAGACTTACAGGTCTTGAGAGAGATAAGATAGAGGCAGAGTATAATGAACTTATGCAATTTATTGATTACTTAAATGAAATATTAGCTAGTGAAACTAGACTATTAGAGGTAATTAAAGAAGAACTTTTAGTTATTAAAACTAAATTTGCATCTCCAAGATTAAGCCAAATTGAAAAACAAATGAATGAAATTGATATAGAAGATTTAATTCAAGAAGAGGATGTTGTTATAACATTAACACATTCAGGATATATTAAGAGAATACAAGCAGATACTTATTCAGCTCAAAATAGAGGTGGTAAGGGAATACAAGCTATGACTACTAAGGATGATGACTTTGTAGAGCATGTATTTGTTACATCTACTCATTCAGATGTATTATTCTTCACAAACCTTGGAAAAGTTTATAAACTTAGAGCTTATGAAATTCCTGATGCAGGTAGAACTGCTAAAGGTCTTAATCTTGTAAACTTAATTCAAATTGATCCGGATGAAAGAATTGAGACAGTTCTTACTCTTAAAGATGGAGAAGAAAAAGATGGATTCTTATTTATGGGAACAAAACAAGGGATAGTTAAGAAAACTCCAATTACAGACTTTAGAAATATCAGAAAGTCTGGATTAATAGCAATTAGCTTAAGAGAAGGTGATGAACTTCTTAAAGTTAAAGTTACTCATGGGGATGCTGACATGATAATGGCAACTAGAAATGGGTATGCTATTAGATTCAATGAGCAGGATGTAAGACCTATGGGAAGAAGTGCTTCAGGGGTTAGAGCAATTAGACTTAGAGAAGATGATTATGCTGTTTGCTTAGATATAGTTGTAGAAGGAGAAAAATTCCTTGTAATCAGTGAAAATGGAATAGGTAAAAGAACACCATTATCAGAATACAAAGTTCAAAATAGAGGTGGAATGGGACTTATAACATATAAAGTAACTGAAAAAACTGGAAAAGTTGCAGGGGCTACAGTATGTAGATTTGATGATGAAATGATGCTTATTAATAGTAATGGTGTTGCCATTAGAATTAATGTAGATGATATTTCAATTACAGGAAGATCTACTAGTGGAGTTAATCTTATGAGAACTATAGATGACGAAGTAGTTGTAGCAATAGCTAAGATTCCAGCTAGTGAAAAAGAAAATCAAAATGAAACTGTTGAAGAAATAACTGAAGAAGTAGCTATAGAGGGTGAAATTTCAGAAATATTAGTTCAAGAATCATCAAACTTAGAAAATGGGTTGAATGAATTACTTGATAGAGCAGAATCAGAAGATGAAGAATAAAATATAGATTAAGTCTATTTAAACCACATCGATACTAATTAAGTATAGATGTGGTTTTTTTATTATAAAATAGAAAATCATTTGCTTGGTGAAAAAATATATTAAAGTAATAAGGAGGGAATTATGAAAAAGGTTTTAGTGAGTGATGTAGATCATACAATTTATTTTCTAGATGAGAGAGATAGAAAAAATTCAAATGCAATAAAAGAATTTAGAAAAGATAATACATTGATAGCATGTAGTGGTAGAGGATTGAATGGAATAATAGAAACAGAGCAAGAAATGGATATAGAATTTGATCATTATATACTTTTAAATGGAGCTTTTGTAGCAGATAAAAATAAAAAAGTATTAAAACATGAAAAAATTAATACAGAGTGTTTAAAAGGTATATTAAAAATTTTAAATATGGATTGCTTAGGTGTTTGTATAAATGATGGATATGATTATCATTTAGTGCAAGGAAGCCATGATAGTTTGAATTTAAAAAACATTGATTTATTTTTAGACAAAACAGTATCAGCATTAGCAGTTGCGTATAGAAAGAAAGACAATAAATTTGAAAAGATTTTAATTGATTGTGTTGATAAAATAAATAATGAGTATGGTGAATATGTTACAGCATATAAAAATACTAAGTATATAGACATTGTCCCTATTGGCTGCTCTAAGGGACAAGCGGTAAATGATTTAGAAAAAGAATGGAAATTAAATTATAAAGACATATTTACAATAGGTGATTCTGAGAATGATATTACTATGTTAAATAATAAATACGTAAGTTTTACTTTTAATAGTTCAAAAGATTTTTTGAAAGAAATGGTCAATCATGTAATAGATGAATTCCCAGAATGTTTAGAAATAATAAAAAACGCATAATACAAAGAAAGCCATCTAAAAAACAAATGAAGTTTTTAGGTGGTTTTATATTAGTTTTAGATAACAAAGTATTCATTTTATAAATAATAAAATTAAACATTTCCAAGTGTATCAAACATTAAAAAACAAAGAAAAACAAAGAAAAGTATAGTAAAACAAAAATAAATATATTAAATGAAGATATATAAATAAAGAGAAAACTACAAGAGGTGGTAAGATAAATCTTGTCGTTAAGACAACACAAAAACTTCAAAAAAACTTTTGAAAAAAAGTGTTGACAAGAAAACGCAGAAATGATAATATATAGAAGTCGCTTGAAGTGGCAAACAATAAGGTCTTTGAAAATTAAACAGAAGAAATTAAGTAAACCAGCAATTCTTTTTATGTTTTAAGCTTAAGATTAAACTTTTTAAATTGAGAGTTTGATCCTGGCTCAGGATGAACGCTGGCGGCGTGCCTA
>JBOGAY010000118.1:0-6761 GCA_051655925.1 Sarcina sp.
CTATCATCTTCATATTTTAAAACTCCTCCTGTCAAGGTTCTACTAAATCTTCCAAGACGTAACCTTTGATTTAAAAGTTCACTTGTTCTATAATCTCCATATAATATATAAGATCTATCTCTATCTATTCTTAAGTACAAATTGTCTGCTGATTTTCCAACATAACCTTTAGTTGAGTTATCACCAAAAATTGGATAATAATCCTCTGGATCTCTATATGCAAAAAATTTATCCTCATTATCTTTGATAGTATCATAAGTCATTGTTAAATAACCTACTTTATCAATGTCTCCCTCTGCATAAACAGCTCCTCTATAGAAGAGCTGTTTATTATATGAATTTATCTCTTTCTCAAAGAAGAAATTCGAATTTTTGCTACCATTAAAGTTATATCTTCCTTCTAAAATACCATTTAAAAAAAAATCACTTTTTCCACCATCAGTTTCTAATATAACCTCTTTTTCTTTTCCATCAGCTGACAAACTAAATTTAATTTTATTTTTTCCTAGAGATGGTCTATAGCCTAATTCTCCGTAGCCTTCTATATTCGTAACGAAAGTTGCTTCATTCTCAGTAACTCCATCTCTTGAAATAAATTTACCTTTACTCGCTTTTATATTTACTGTTAAACTTTGATCAATTGGATTACCATATTCATCTATTCCTTGAACTATTATTTTTTTTATGAGATTTTCATCTTCATTATCGATAATTTTAACATCTAAATCATGATATTGACCTTTTACAAAAACTTCTATCTCTTTTTTAGCTCTTTCAACACCAAAAAAATCATGGTAAGATAATCTTACTTTTGATTTTCCAGGTTCTATTTTTACAGAACTGTATTCAAGAAAAAATACATTTGTTTCAGCTGCTTTCGCTGTTAAAGTTATATTTCCTGGCGATACTTCTATATCGTTTATAAATAACTTTAAAGTTCCCTCCCCTGGACCTTTGACTTGAAAACTCATATATTCTGGGACTAAGTCTTTATTCTTTACATTTATAAATTCTAGATTATTATTAAAATTTCTTAAAGATTCTTCTAATTCATTATCTGGTATCAAATTCCACTGCTCTTTTAAAGATTTACTTTCTACAGCATTTTCAAGAGAATTTTTTTGAATATTTTCATGTAAAATTTCTGTTCTTATACTCTCTATATCTAACTCTTTATTATTATCTAAAATTCCAACTTCTCCAGATAGCTCTTTTTTTAATCCTATTTTTTTTTGTTCTAAAAATTTATTTTCTATCAATCTATCTATTTCATAGCTATCTTCAGCTAATTTTTCAAATCTTTTTTGTATTCCTTTTTTTATTAATTCCAAATCTCTACTTCCATCTAATGTTAATACAAAATCACTTCTATCAAGCTGCGCTTTTTTCAAATCAACAAATCTTGATTCTCCATTTTCGCTATAAACATTTGATCTTTTTTTTGTTTTAGTTCCTAAAGGTAATGTTTTTTTAAAAATTTTTATAGTATGGGTTAAAGCATCAACACCATAAATACTATATTTTCCATAACGATCTGTTATTGCAAAATCTCCATTTTCCAAAAATATTTTAACCCCAGGCACCTCTATATCTACTCCTTCTTTAAATAAATTATCACCATCTAAATCTATAAAAACTTTTCCGACAATAACACCTTTATCATAGAAATTATCTCTTTCTATCTCTACCTCTGCAGTTGCAACATTTGATTTTAATATTTGTCCTAATATATTTTTTCCACTCATACTAACAGAATTTATATTTTTTCCATTTTTAACATTACTGTTAACTCTAACTAAATATGTTATTTTTTCTCCTTCTACCGATTCTCTCGTTCCTCTCATTTTTAATTTTATATATATTTGATTTCCACTATTTTTCGAAACCTCTTCTAACATAAAACTATTTGAAGTACGTATACTATTTTCTAATAAACTCATTCCTCTTGGCAAAGAATCAACTAAAACTAAACTTTCAAATTTCTCATTTAATGTATTTTTAAATATAACTTCATATTTTACTAAATCCCCTATCGTTGCAGTTGAACTTTTGGATATTTTTTCTATTAAAATATTTTGATCTTTTTTATAATTTATTTTATTTTTAATAGCACCATAAATTTGATTATTATAATTTAATTCTAATTTTAAACTGCTACTATCAACATCTCCTATATAATCAGGATTTTTTATAATAGATTCTATTTTATGTATACCTTTTAATACTATATTTTTTGTTTGATATTTTTTTGTATCTTCATTATAATAAGTTTCTACTAACTCTCCATTAATAAAAACTTGTACCGATAAAAATTTTATATTTTTCTCTAAATCAATTGTAAAAAAAACTTCTTCTTTCAAAATATTTTTTATATCTAAATTCCCTACTATTTTTATATCTTTATTTTTATCAAAATCTTGTTCTGGTATATTTTCACTATGCTCAGAAAACTTCAATAGATTATCTATTAAAACTTTGTTAGTTATAAAACCTAAAACTGCATTATCTTCTTTAGAGTTTAATTCTAAAGAAAATAATGCACTTTCTAAATTTATTGTATTTTTTAATTCCAAACATTCTGTAAAAATAAGATATTTCCTATTACCTTCAAATTTAAAACTTATACTATTTAAATAGTTTTCTTTATCATTTTCTAAATGGGTAGTTTTATTTGTCAATAAATCTATTATTGTAAATTTTACTTTTTTAGGATATATAGGACTACTGTAACTAGTTTTAAAAAATAACTCTTTTGAATCATCCGTATTCACATTTAGCAACCCACATAAAAAAACACTGTTATTTTCTGTTAAATTTTGTTCTGAAATATTGCTTTCATCCTCTTTAAAATCTATATTCCTATATATTATATTTGTTGTTACATTATTACTAAAAAATTCTATATTTTTTATTTTATAACTTGCAATATTCTTTACACTTATCTGATTAGAAAAAATATTTAAATATAGAAAAAAGAAGGATGCTATAATTGCAATTAAAATTTTCATTATAACATCCCCTCCCCCTTATTTTTTAATCTAAAAATATCTTAAATTAATCTAATCTAAAGGATTAATTTTCACAGTAAAATACATATCTAATGTATGTCCTGCTGGTAATGTATCTACATCTATTGAAATCTCTCCTCTTGTATTATTTTCAGGTCTATTTGTTATCTCTCCTGATGTTACGACTACACCTGCAGCATTTTTAATTTCCCATGATGGTTTTGGAACGTTATCTACGCCATATATAATATTAGTATAGAATGGAACTGTATCTCTTAATGATATTGTATTTGCTTCATTTGTACCAGTATTTTTTACTTGAACTCTATAGTAAATTTTTTCTCCTGGATTTGCATTTTGTACTGCTGTTATCCAAGAACCGTTTGGTGTTAATCTTTGCCATTTAGATATTGTTAATTTTTCAGCTAATACTTTTGTAGTATCCACTGCTGATGTAACTGTCGGTGTTGTTGAATAAGTACCTTGAGTTACATTTGGTGTTATTGTTGTTATATTATTTGCTCCTGCAGGTGCTCCTAAAGGTGCAAATACTCTTGCAAATATTGTTACTTGTTCACCAGGCTTTAATCCACCTATTGTAGCAAAGTCAACAAATGGAATGTCAATACCAACTTCAAAGATACCATTTTTATTAGTATCTATAAATGTTTCTGTTCTCCATTGTGCTAAGCTTTCTTTTACTCCTAAAATAACAGAACTTGCTAATCCATCTCCCTCTAAAACGTTACCACCATTTCTAACTTGGTGAGTATAAACTATATTTCCACCAGCATAAGTTTCTCCAGTTAGGTTAGGTATAATTTGTACACTTCTTACTGCATTAATGCTTAAAGAATCATATTTAATATCTCTAGCACCAGTAGTTAAAGATGTTGCTCTAAAGTATAACGGCACAACTGCTGCTCCAGCAGTAGGTGATACTGTTACTTCTGCATCTATTCTTTGGCTACCTTGTGGATTAATTTTAACAGTTTTTGTTACTTCTGCTCCTCCACCTTGCTTAAATTTAACAGTTACGCCAGCTGGTAATGTTGTTGTTGAGAAATCAGGTTTTGTACTAACCTCTAAAGTGTACTGCTCTTCAACATATTGACTTGTATTATTTATATGTAATACAAAGTTTCCTACTGCACCTGGATTTAGATTAATTTGAGTTACTGGATTTCTCTCTGGTCCTAATCCTATTCCTGGTGCATCATTTGGTTTTTCACTAACAGAAAAATCATTTGTAATATCTACAGTAGAAATTCTTATTGTTCCTAAAGTATCATTTGCTTTAACTATATATGTTGGAGTAAATGTACTTGTTGCATTTTTTACAATTTTATAATCTGATCCTGGATTAGACATATTTATAGGTAAAGTTGCGTATAAAATTACATTTACTGAGTTTGCTTCTCCTACTCCAACTAAGCCTGTATCTATTTTTCCATCTCCATTCGTATCTAAAATAGGTCTTTCTATTAATCCTTCTCCCTCTCTAGATTCCATTGCTAATCTAAAAGTTGTTCCTGTCGGGAAAAACTCATCTGATAATGTTAATGAATATCTTTCAGGTGCATTTGCTGTATTTATAAATTTATTAACAAATCTTAATGTTTCTCCAGCTTGTCCCACGGGAATATGCTGCCCCGTAAATGTAGCTCTAACAAATTTCAATACGTCATAGTTTACTGTATTTGAACTTCTACTAGTCAAATTTCCACCTGTTGGGGTAAATGAGTAGCTCGCTGTATTTGGTATTGTTTTTACAGGGGTATTTGCTACTACTTTTACTTTAAACTCTAAATATCCATTTGGTGATGAGAGTTGATTATTTCCTGGAATTCCATTTGGTAGTTCAAACGTTAACTCATTATTATCAACTTTAAATTTAATTGGTTGATTATTTTGTGAATCTTTTTCTTCATCTTCAGCATCAGTTAAAACCGTATCTATCCCATTATAATTTTTCCATTTTCCACTGCCAGGAATATATTTAAAATCTGCGTTTAATGTGTCTATCAATTTAAAACTTTGAGCTATATTTGATGCAAGTGGATCATCATTGGCTATTTTTAAGAAGACTGTTATTTCTTGATCAGTTTCCGAACTTCCACTAGCTTTACTTAAAGCTTTATAAACTATTGCATTTCCTCCTGTCAGAAAATTAATAGTATCTGTTACAAAAACTTCACCCAATTGAGAATTTCCAATTGATTTAGCAAATATTTTATTATTTATGCCACCGATATCATCTGCAACTTTAGTAGGAACTACAACTAATAAACTTACCTTTGCTCCAGGGTCAATATCTGTAATTCTATATTTCCCTAATATTGGAATTAATTCAGCTTCTCCTGAATCAAGAATACCATTATTATTTCTATCTACATATATTTTAACACCTCTATCATCTTCAAAACCATGTCTTAAATCATATGAATCTATAATATTTCCTGTATTTGTTAATGTATGATTAAATACTGCCGCATTTCCTCTTGTTACTGTTGTTGTTCTATCTGGTGCTAATGCAAGGTTATAAACTGAGTTAATTCTAGTTATAACTATATTCGATTGTAAAAATTTTTGTAAATTAGCTTCTGTGTAATATGAAACATACGCTTGGTTACCAATGTCTGTATTTGCAAGTGGTACATTAGATGCAAGAGCACCATAAGCAGAAGTTCCAGCTACAAGAGAAAGCATAAGTGCTAACTTTAAACTAGGTTTCTTAATCATATAATCTCTCCTTTTTTATTTTTTTATATAATAACTTTAAATACTTTTTTTCTAATTAACACCTCCATTTACTTTTACTTGTATCTCTAAATTAACAGATTTTCCAGCATCTAATTTTTCAATATTCCAACTCACTAATCTATACTCTGAATCATCAACTGGTTCTCCATCTTCCATTATTGGATATGGATAAAAATCTCTCTCATTTGTTGAAACAAGATAATTATTTGGTCTTCCTTTATCTGGTAATAAAGTTGTTCCTACTGGTACTGGAATAGTTGGATTTATTGTTTTTAATTCCTCTTCTGTCCCATTTGAAATTAAAAAGTCATATTGTATTATATCTCCAGGAGCTGCTGATTGTGCTTCAGTTTTTACTACCTCTCCATTCTCAATTGTTACTTTGTAACTTTTTAACTCTGTTTTAACCTCTGCAAAAATTGTTGTAACTAATACCAAAAATAAAACTAATAATCTTTTCATAAATACCCTCCTATTTTAATAATAAATTTAATTCTTCATACTGACTCTTAACACTTTCTATCTCTTCTTCTATAGTGAAGTAACTTTGGTCAATTGCTCCAGCTATATAAAGTGGTGATAATCCCTCTTTTATATGTACAATATGCTCTTTTTTCAAAGATATATTTATTAAATCCTTATTATTTTTTTCTCCTATCTCTCTTAATAAAACCTCTCTCTCTCTAGTACCTTGTGCAAATAACATAACTGCTTTAAATTCCCTTGGTTTTTCATTTTGAGGAAATATAATATTAATTTTATCTATAAGTGGTACTTCCAACGTATTTTTGGCATCAAAACTGTTTGTTTTTACTATCCACTCATCTGCTTTTTCTATTAAATTTTTAAAGTCTGAATAATCTATCATTAAACTATCTAAAATAACTAATTCTACTTTTTTCTCAAAATCTAAAATAACTCCAATACTCAGATAATCACTATCTTGAACTTTTGAAGGACTTATTGGAATTATTAAATTTTTTCCAGAGA
>JBOGAY010000119.1:0-5040 GCA_051655925.1 Sarcina sp.
TATTTGCAAAGGAGTTTGCAAAAGTGTATGAGAATATGGGAATAGCTACTGAGCTTCAAGTTATAGGTGGAGGATCAGATAGTAACATATTTGCAGAAAAGGGATATAACTCAATAATCATTGGAGTGGGAATGGAAGGAGTTCACACTGTAAATGAAAAGTTAGATATAAGAGAGTTATTCAAAACTATTGAAGCATTAAAGAGTTATATTGTAAAATAGAAGAAATAATTATCTAAGATAGTTAGAGATCGATTTAAAAAATATTTTTAAGTCGGTCTTTTTTTCTTGCTTAATTTTCTTAAAAAAAGTATCATATTATATATAAAAAGACTAGGAGACCATAATAATGAGAAAGAGTAGTAGTGATAATATCTATGAAACAATAAAAAATGATTTATTAGTTGGAAATATCGATTTTGGAGATAAAGTAGTGGAAATCGACTATGCAAATAAACTAAATGTTAGTAGAACTCCTTTAAGAGAAGCTATAAAGAAATTAGAGATTGAAGGTATAATTGAGAGACTACCAAATGGAAGACTGAGAATAATGGAGATAACTCAACAAAAAATAGATGAGATATTTGAAATTAGAATATGTCTTGAAGGAATTTTATTTGACTCTATTATAAAAAATAAAAATGGAGTAGATAGAATATATCAAAACTTAATTTTAACAAAATATCTTATAGATACTGAAAATTGGGAAGAAGCAAGAAGATTGTTTTTAGAGTATAATTCACTAGTTTATTCAGCATCATCTTTAGAGTATGCAGTGAAAATATTAAGACACTATGATTTTATAATATCAGCATTGAAAAGAAAATCTTTAAGAAGTGAAAGTAGAGTTTTAAAAGCTTATAACGAGCACTTTGAAATTATAAGTTTACTTAGAGATGGTGAAGTAGAAAAAGCAAAAGAAGCAAATAAGCTTCATCTATTAAATGCAAAAGAGATAGTAAAAAAGACCATCAAATAAAGAGATTGATGGTCTTTTTTTATTAAAACATATTTATAGATAGTGCAAAGACCATCATGATTAAAGATACACTAAATAAACCAACAAAAGAGTATTTGATATGGTCTTTTAGCTCAATACCAGCAAGGCCTATTCCTAAGAAAGTTGCAGGAACTAATGGACTTATGAAAAGTGAAAGATTTTTTCCAATAGTCATAGCTACAGCCATATTTAAAGGTGTAATTTCAAAGTTTTTTCCAACTTCAATAGCAAGTGGCATTAAACCATAGAAGTATGAATCAGTACCAAGAACTAGTCCAAGAGGTAGTGATAGAACTCCCATTAATATATGTAATTGAGATGCAATGAATGATGGAATAACTTTTAAAAGAGGTATAGTCATAGCTTCAAGCATTCCACTATTACCTAAAATTCCAACCATAACTCCAGCTCCTAACATAACAGATGAAACATCAAGTGCGGCAGGTGCATGAGCTTTTAATCTATTTTTTTGATCTTTAGGATTAGGATAATTAACTACAAGTGCAATAGAACATCCAATCATAAATACAAAATATGGTGGGAAAGTATTAATTAATAATAAAACTAAAATTCCAAGAGTTAAAAGCATATTGAAAGCTGTTAATTTAGGTCTTTTTAATTCATCCTCTTTCTTTTGAGATATATGAGTTCCCTCTTCTATTTCAAATTCAGGTGATGTTTTTTCTAAAACACCAGCTCCATTAAATTTAATCTCTCTCATAGCACCAAAGGCAGCAAGACCTATTGTAGTAGCAACTCCTAAAATTTGAATAGGAATCATAATATGCCAAAGATCATTGGGGCTCATTCCTAATACAGAAGCAGCTCTAGCTACAGGACCTCCCCAAGGTAAAAGATTCATAACACCCATTCCAGCTCCAACAATCATAAGTAAAAGTTGTGGACGAATATTAAGTTTTTTATAAAGTGGTAATAAAGCGGGAACTGTAACTAAAACAGTTGTAACAGTAGCACCATCAAGGTGGGAGAAAATGGCAACAATGGCAGTGACAACTGCAACTGCAATAACATTAGTTCCAGCCTTTTTAACCAACTTATCAACAATAACGTCAAACATCCCGGCATCAGACATTAGACCGAAGAAAGTAACTGAGAAAATAAATAAAACAGCCATTTCAGTAGTTTTACCAACACCTTTTTTTACAAAAGTAACGATTTCAGGAAATGAAAAACCAGCTAAAACAGCAGCAATAAATGGAATAGTAATAAAAACAACTAAAGGTATAGTCTTTGATTTAAAAAGAAAATACATCATGGCAAATAACATAATAAAACCAGCAACGGCTAGCAACATAATAAAACCTCCCAAAAATTCCAAATTTAAAATTGAACAATTGTATACAAAAATTCCAGATGTGCAAATTATAAATTTTTGTTTTAAAAAAGTCAATATATTTTTTAAGAAAACAATTAATTCTAAAAAATTACATATTATATGAAAATAAAAATTAAAAAATTGTTGACAAAATAAAAAAAAAAGTATAAATTAAAATTGTATACAATTATTCAAAAGTGAATTTATAGGAGGACTTATGATATCTTTATATGATAATGGAGTATTTTTAGTTAATGGAAAAGAGATTATATCAGAGGAGTCTGGTGTAAAATATAATAAAGAGGATTCTAAAAAAGGGACAATAGCTTACAAAATTTTAGAAAAGCACAATGTTTCAGATAATATGGAGAATTTAAATTTAAAATTTGATTGTTTAGCATCTCACGATATAACATATGTTGGAATAATACAAACTGCTAGAGCAAGTGGTCTTGAAAAATTTCCAATTCCATATGTTTTAACAAACTGTCACAACACTCTTTGTGCTGTTGGAGGAACAATAAATGAGGATGATCATATGTTTGGATTGTCAGCAGCTAAAAAATATGGAGGAATTTATGTTCCGCCTCATCAAGGTGTAATACACCAATATATGAGAGAAACTATGGCTGGATGTGGAAAGATGATATTAGGTTCTGATAGTCACACAAGATATGGTGCTCTTGGAACTATGGCTATAGGTGAAGGCGGAGGAGAACTAGTAAAGCAGATTCTAAGTAAAACTTATGATATAAAATATCCAGGAGTTGTTGGAATATATTTAAAGGGAGCACCTAAAAAAGGGATAGGACCTCAAGATATCGCTTTAACAATAATTAAAGCTGTATTTAAAAGTGGATATGTAAAAAATAAAGTAATGGAGTTTATAGGAGAGGGAATCTCTAATTTAGATGTTGAATTTAGAAATGGTATAGATGTTATGACAACAGAAACAACTTGTTTAACTTCTATTTGGAAAACTGATGAAAAGGTTATGGATTATCTAAAGGAACACAATAGATTAGAGGAGTACTCAGAGTTATCTCCAGAGAGTGTAGCTTATTATGATGGAATGGTTGTAATTGATTTAGATAAAATAGAATCTATGATAGCTCTTCCTTTCCATCCAAGTAATGTTTATTCAATAAAAGAGTTACAGAATAATTTGGATGAGATACTTACAAAAGTTGAAGCAGAAGCTTTGGAGCAGGGAATAAAAATAGATCTTAAAAGTAAGATAAAAGATGGCTCTCTTTTTGCTGAACAGGGAGTTATAGCAGGATGTGCAGGTGGAACATATGATAATATAGTTGATGCCGCAGATATTTTAAAAGATAAATCTGTGGGAGTAGATTTTAGTTTAAGTGTATATCCGTCAAGTCAACCAACTTATATAGCTCTTAATAAAAATGGTTCAATAGGAACTGTAATGGAAAGTGGAGCAGTTGTTAGATCTGCATTTTGTGGACCATGTTTTGGAGCGGGAGATACACCTGCAAATGGACAGTTAAGTTTAAGACATACAACTAGAAACTTCCCAAATAGAGAAGGGTCAAAACCAGGAGATGGACAAATCTCAATGGTAGCACTAATGGATGCTAGGTCTATTGCAGCAACAGCAATCAATGGAGGAAAATTAACAGCAGCTACAGATATTGATGTAGAGTTTACTAAGCTAAAGTATGAATTTAGTGATAAAGTTTATAAAAATAAAGTTTATGATGGGTTTGAAGAGTCTAAATCATCAGATTTAATCTATGGACCAAATATAATTGATTGGCCAAAAATGCCAGCACTTACAGAAAATATGCTTTTAAAAGTTTGTGCAGTTATAAATGACCCTGTTACAACAACAGATGAGTTAATCCCATCAGGAGAGACATCATCATATCGTTCGAATCCAATGAGACTTGCTGAATTTACTCTTTCAAGAAGAGTTCCTGATTATACTAAAAAAGCTAAAGAGATACACAAATCTGAGGTTTTAAGAGAAAATGGTGAAAATCCATTTATAGGGGATTTAGAAAAAGTATTGAATAGAATAAAAATGGTGGATGTAGATATAAATCCATTAGAGATTGGAATAGGAAGTACAATTTATGCTAATAAGCCTGGAGATGGTTCAGCTAGAGAGCAAGCTGCTTCTTGTCAAAAAGTATTAGGTGGTTGGGCTAATATAGCTAAAGAGTATGCAACAAAGCGTTACAGATCAAATTTAATTAACTGGGGAATGATTCCATTTATTATAAAGCAAGATGTAAACTTTGAAAATGATGACTATATCTATATAAAAGATGTAAAATCAGCTATAGAAAATAAAGATGATATTATAAAAGCCTATATAATTTCAACTGAAAGAGAAGATGTAAAAGAGTTAGAATTAAGATTAGAAGCTCTAACTGATACAGAGAGACAAATATTAATAGATGGATGTTTAATTAACTACTATAAAGAGAACTAGAGACAAGAGAGTTATTCAAAACTATTGAGGCACTAAAGAGTTATATTATAAAGTAAGTTGAATATAAATAAAAGGCTAACTGGGGTAACAGTTAGCCGAGTGGTTACTTAGTATCCTTTTTTAGTAAGTAATAAAAAAAGGCTTATAACAAAGATTAATCTTAACATATGAAAACTCCACCCCCTTTCAAGAGGTAAGTAACCACTGTTAAAGATTATAACATGAAAAATAAAAAAGAGCTAGT
>JBOGAY010000120.1:0-8203 GCA_051655925.1 Sarcina sp.
AAAAGAATGATATTAATATTGAGTTCTTTTGCGGTCAAGAAGTATACTTTACATTATCAATTTTAGATGATTTGAAAAAAGGTTTTATAGGAACAATTAATGATTCAAGATATATGCTTATAGAATTTAATTCAAGAGAGTTTGATTATAGTTTAAGTGAGATTATGGATATATTTTATGAGTTGAAAATAAAGGGTATAGTACCTGTAATAGCTCATCCGGAAAGATATAAAAGTTTTCAAAAAAAGAATGATATGATAAATGAATTTATTGATGTAGGGTGTCTTTTCCAATTGAATGTGGGAAGTATAGAAGGTCATTTTGGCGGAGAAGCTAAGAAACTTGCAAAAGTATTTTTGAAAAATGATATATATAGTTTTATAGGTTCAGATGCACATAATACAGGAAGAAGAAATACTGATATTATGAGTAGTAAGAATGAAATAGAGGAATTACAAAATAAATTTTTTGCTAAAACTATAAAAAATTCAGAGGATTTATTAGAAAATAGAGAAGTACGTTTTGATGGTAAAAAAATTAAAAAGAAATTTTTAGGACTTTTCTAATTTGAGAATAAGTAAAAAGAGTAGTTTTATAAAATTTATTTCATTTAAAAAGACCCTGTCGTTAGCTAGTTTATAAATTAGTTAACGACAGGGTTTTTTATTAAAAAAATAAAGGTTATTTTAGTATATAAAAAGAATAAAACAAAAAGAATAAAAATAGTTATAAATAAAAGAATTAGGGAATTTTTAAATATGTTTATGGTGAATGAAAGGAGTTGGAGTGAATGGTTAAAATTAAGCCGTTTAAGGCTATAAGGCCTAATGAAAAGTTTGCAGGTGATGTTGCTGCACTTCCTTATGACGTTATGAATACTAAGGAAGCTAGAGATATGGTTAAAGGTAATGAAAAATCTTTTTTAAATATCGATAGAGCAGAGGTTAATTTTGAAGAGGGGATTGATGTCTATAGTGATGAGGTGTATTTAAAGGCAAAGAGTCTTTTAAGTGAGTTTATAGAAAAAAATATTTTAGAACAAGATAGTCAAGAATGTTTTTATGTCTATGATGAGGAGTTTAGTAATAAAAATCAAAGAGGGATTGTAGTATGTTGTAGCATTGATGATTATGAAGGTAATAAAATTAAAAGGCATGAATTTACAAGACTGGATAAAGAAGTTGATAGAACAAAGCATTTTGATGTTTGTGATGCTAATACAAGTCCAATACTTTTGACTTATAAAGATGATAGAAGTATAACAAATCTTATAGAGTCTTATTGTAAGGAGACTATGCCGATTTATGATTTTACAAGTGGGGATAGTATTAGGCATAAGCTATGGATAATAAATGATGAAATAATGATTGATATATTAATTAAGAAATTTGCTAGTGTGGATAGTTTTTATATAGCAGATGGGCATCATAGAACAGCATCAGCTATAAATGTAGGGAAGATTAGAAGAAAACAAAATTTAGACTATACAGGTGAAGAGGAATTTAATTATTTCCTTGGAGTTGTTTTTCCATCAAGTGATTTAAATATATTAGACTATAATAGAGTTGTAAGAGTTAAAAATAATTTTAATCTTGTAACTTTTATAGAAGGATTAAAGCAAAATTTTAAAGTAACAATGGTAGGCTCAAAGCAAGTAAAACCAAAAGAAGCAAAGACATTTGGAATGTGCATCAAAGGAACTTGGTATGAACTTGTTGCTAAGAAAAACTCTTATGATGCAACAGATATAATTAAAAGTTTAGATGTTTCAATTCTTGAGGAAAATGTTCTAAAACCATTACTTGGAATTGAAGATGTTAGAACAGATGAAAGAATAGACTTTGTTGGTGGAATTAGAGGGCTTGATGAATTAGAAAAAAGAGTTAAAGGTGATATGGATATAGCATTTGCAATGTATCCAACAAGTATAGATGAACTTATACAAGTTTCAGATGAAGGAAAAATAATGCCACCTAAGTCTACTTGGTTTGAACCAAAGCTTAGAAGTGGACTTTTTATACACAAATTAAAATAAAAATAGAACTGATGATAGTATTATCATCAGTTCTATTTTTATTGAACATGAACAACTTGAACAGTAAATTCTTTACTTGTACTTATACCTTGGCTATTTGTAGCAGTTGCAGTAATTGTATAAATTCCAGGCTTGTCATTGTCTACATATCCACTATACTCAACATTAACTGGAGTTCCATTAACAGTTGCATGAACATCTAGCATATCTGTTGTGTATAAACCACCTTGTCCAATTATTATATTTGAACCTACAATAACAGGAGCTGGTACATTAGGTGTATTCCCCTTTTCAACTATTACATTTATAGTTTTTTCTGATCTTAAGCCATCGGTATTAATAGCTAGTATAGTCACTGGGTATGAACCGCTTTGTGATGTATTGACAGATCCACTAAATAATATTCTTGTGTTAGGTTGATTAGTTGTAACTTTAATTAAGCCCCAGTTAAAACTTGCACCTTGTGGGATTGAAATATCTGAAGCACTAATAATTGGTGCTTCTTGTTTTTGAGTTGGAGCTTGAGGTGTATTACTAGCAGTACTGTTATTATTGCTATTACTGCTAGTACTACTATTATTGTTAGTTGGTGTTGTTGGTTGTGTAGTTTGCGGTTTAGCTGAGGCTTCATTTGTACTTGTATTTGAATTAGGGTTTGAAGTACTTGAAGCAACTTCTGGCTTTTGAGTTTTTGAGCTTGTAGTTGCTGTTGCTGTTGCAGCTGTAGGTGTAGTTGCAGCTGTAGCTGTTTTAGTTTTTGAGTCTGTATTTGTAGCACTTGAATTAGTTGGAGCTGTTGTAGCATCTGTTTTAGGAGCAGATGCTTTATCATCTTTATTCACATAATTTATAACTTTTGTAGGAACAAAAGTTGCTACAGTAGAATCTGAATCTTTAGCTGTTGAAGTTTTTGTAGTGTCACTTGCAGCAGGTTTTGTTTGAGAATCAGATTTTTTGTTTGAATTATCAGAAGTTTTAGCTGTTGTGCTAGTAGTATCTGAAGTAGTCTTTGGTGTCTGTGTAGTAGCAGTTGTAGCAGCAGCATCTTGTGTTGTGCTAGTAGCGATAGGAGCTGGTGAATTAGATTTAGCTGTAGCATATTCATATCCACCGTAACCGATAGCCCCTATAGCAGCTATTACTATTATAGTTATCAATGTTTTTTTCATACGTTTTCTCCTTTAAGTTAAGAAATATATCTAAGCATATCGTAAATTTAATAAAAAAAAGATAATAAAAAGTTACAGTAAATTGTTTTAAATAGATAAAAAAATCTGTGGATAAATTTAATAAAAAGTTATCCACAGATTTTTTATGTTTTTTATTACATTGAAAGTAACATTGATTTTAATATAGCTGTTGAGTTTTTAACTCCAATAGCTGTGAATTCTGCAAAATCCATGTGAGCACCATTGTTGGCATTATCTGAAATTGATCTAATAACAACAAATGGTACATTGTTTAAGTAAGCTGTATGAGCTATAGCTCCACCTTCCATTTCACAAGCAGATGCATCAAATTCTTTTTCCATCCATTGTACTTTTTCTACTGAAGCAACAAACTGATCACCTGTGATTATTCTTCCTACTGAACTTTTGATTTCTGAATTTTCATCACAAGCTTTTTGTGCTAAAGCTACAAGCTGTGCATCACATTTGAAGTCGAATGTATCTAGTCTTGGGATTTGCCCCATTGGGTCTCCAAAAGCAGTTGTATCCATATCATATTGAACAAGGTTGTTAGCTATAACAACATCTCCAGGGAAGATATCTTTTTTAACTCCACCAGCAACTCCAACGTTGATTACTTTATTTACATTGTATTCACTTATTAAAATTTGAGTACAGATAGCAGCGTTAACTTTTCCTATACCACAAACTACAGCTACAACATTTTGATTCCAAAGCTTACCTTTGTAGAATGTCATGTTTGCTTTTGTATTTTTGCTTTCAACTTCCATTTCTTTTAAAAGTATTTCAAGCTCTTCGCTCATAGCGCCTATAATTCCTAGAGTCATTAATAACTCCTCCTTTAATCATTTAAGATACATATATTATATACAAATACTGCATCTTAAACAAATGTTGTATATAACTAAAAAATAAAAGTTAATTTATGAGTGCTTTTGTAAGCTACTAATAAATTTTGTGTGGGAACTCATAAAAGAAAATTTTATACTATAAAAATATTGGTAAAACGTATAAAAATTAATGAAATACAAAAGATAAAAAGGGCATTCAAATTTAAAAATTAGATCTATGAAAATAAAAAATCTACGCTCACAGAGAGAACGTAGACTTTATGTTTAATGAAAAAATTTTAAAATGCGTATTTGGAAAGCTACTCATTTTAAATTTCGGATATTATCCCTTTAATTTTGCACTAGGTTATATAGGAATAATATTTGAAGAAAGTATAACACTTATAGGGTTTGTCCTACAAGGAGGAGGAGAAAAAAATGCAAAAAAATAATGATTTAAGTTATAAAAAGCTACCATTTTTTGTGGTAGCTTTTACTCTTCAACAAAGAAGTTAAATTCTTCATCATAATCAAAATAAGTTTTCTTCCTCTTCTTCAAATCCATTTTTCCAAGACTTAAAATTATTAATGATATTCCAAGAGAAATATTAAATATTGCATAAAGTATATGAGTAAGTATGGAGTCAAAAAAAAGAGTGGGCATATACATTACAATAAAGTTATTGCAAAAGTGAATGAAAATACAAAGATAAAGAGATTTTGTTTTTATAAATAAGTAGCCGATAATTAGTCCAATGAAAAAAGCATTTATACTTTGAAATAGACTAAAATGCATTATACCAAAAATTAATGATGAAAGAAGTAGTGCTATTTTATCCGAGTACTTTTTTAATAGTGAATTTAGGGCAATACCACGATACATCATTTCTTCTATAAAGGGAGCATATACACAGTTTAAAAGTATGGAATTTACGGTGAAATCAATTGTAAGTAAATTTTTAAGTTGATATATAGTTCCTTCATATAAAAATCTAAATCCAAGAATAAGTAAAATTACATATATAAAGTCTAAGGCATAACTGTTAGATGCATAATTTGTATCAGGTATTTTATCTTTTATGAAAAAAATTATAATGTTAAGGCTGATTAGTGCGACAAACATTTGAATGATAAAAAGAAATAGATTGAAAAATAATTCATTTTCAATTTTTATAATTTTAAAAATTTTAAAAATTTGAGGTTCAAGTAAACTTACAAGTAAAATATCTACACTTATAATAAGTAAGACTAAAAATATATTAAGTGGTCTTATGTAGGTCTTGCCAGCTTCTATATCAGAGTATATTTTAAAGGGATTAAGTGAAAAGTTCATTTTTTTAAATCTCCTTAATATATGTTTTAATCTAATATATTAAGGAGATTACTTAACTATGAATAATAAATAAGATTATTGAAAATATAGAAAATAAGCATATATAATGTATGTATAAGAATTAGTTCACTTGAGAGGAGAAAAACTTATGTTGAATGAACAAATAGTAAGAACTCAGCTTCTTATAGGAGAAGAGGGGATTGAAAAGTTGCAAAACTCAAAAGTTATTATCTTTGGAGTTGGAGGTGTTGGAAGCTTTGCAGCAGAAGCTTTAACAAGAACAGGAATAGGAACAATCATTATAGTTGACAATGATACTGTTGATATAAGCAATTTAAATAGACAAATACATGCTACAAGAGAAACTGTAGATAAGGTGAAAGTAGAAGTTATGAAAGAAAGAATGCTTCTTATAAACCCAGAGTGTAATGTAATTACAAAGCAAGTTTTCTTAACAGCAGATAATATGTCAGAGGTTATTCCTGATGATGTAGATTATGTTATAGATGCTATTGACTCTGTAACTTCAAAACTTGCACTTGCAGAATACTGTTATAAGAATGATATAAAGATAATTGCATCAATGGGGACTGGAAATAAACTTGATCCATCACAGTTTAAAGTTGCAGATATATATAAAACAAATGTATGTCCTCTTGCTAAGGTTATGAGAAGTGAGCTTAGAAAAAGGAGCGTTAAAAAATTAAAGGTAGTTTATTCAGAAGAGTTACCTATTAAGCCACAATCACCACAGACTGAGGCACCAAAGAAAGTAGATGGTGAGGAAATAACAAGACTTTCAAAGAGACAATCACCAGGAAGTATGTCATTTGTACCAGGAGTTGCAGGAATGATACTTGCATCACAAGTAGTTAGAGATTTAATAGGTAAATAATAAACAAAAGCATAGTGAATTTTATTTCACTATGCTTTTTATATAAATGTCATACCAAACAAGCAAGAAAACAGAACCTAGAGCAAAGGAAATCTAGGTTCTGTTTTTATTTTATAGGTTAAAGGAGAAATGAAAAATGTTAGAAATATCAAGAATAAACAAAAAAGATGTTTACCATATAATCTATTCAAAAAATTCTTAAATAGTTACACTTATAAGCAATAAAGTTATAGACAAATATCTACAAATATTGTTTATGTGTTATAATTTTAATGTTTTGAAAAAAGAAATCGAAAAAATTAAATAATAAAATAATAAAATAATGGACTTTAGGAGGAAAGCGTGAGCAAGAAAAATAATACAAAAGCACTAATTTTTATTTTTACATTAATGGTTCTTGCAGCAGTTATTGAAAATACTTTTGGTATTTTTGTTCCTGTATTTAAGACAGAGTTTGGTGTTGATGATAGTACAATAAGTAATATGTTTATTGTTGGGTCAGCTGCTTATATGGCATTTACCTATCTTGGTGGAGTAATGTCAGAAAAACTTGGTCAAAAGAAAGTTTATATACTTGGAATGATAGTCGTAGTTTTAGCTATGATTTGTTTATCACAAGCTACAAGTTTTTATATGGTAGTTTTAGGAGTTGCACTAGCAAATGGTGGAGTAGCATTAAATGCTATAGCAAGCAATACAATAATTCCTATAATAGTTATAACAGCACAGACTATTATTATGAATATAATGCACTTCTTCTATGCGATGGGAGCGAGTGTTGGACAGGCAGCTTTTGGTGAGTTATCAAAGCAAGGTATTGTATGGAGACATATTTATCTTGGTATGGCAGTTATATATGTAGTTGTTTTAATAGTCTTTATATTCTTTAAGATGCCTAGTGTACATAAAGAAAAGCAAAGTAAAGAAAAAATTAAGTTATCAGTTCTCTTTAGAAATCCAATAGTTTTATGTTATATGTTTGGTCTTGGTTTATATGCATTTGCAGAACAAGGTACAGGTGGTTGGTTCTCAAACTATATTACATCAAACTTTAATATAAGCACAGGAGAAGCAGCTATGTATACAGCAGTATTCTTTGGCGTGTTTGCAATAGGAAGACTTTTAGGTGGATTTGTTGTTCACAAGACAGGATACTTTAATACAATGGCAGTATCATTGATTCTTGGAGCTATTACTTTCACAATAGGTATATTGATGGGAGAGAGAGGACTTATAGTGATTTCATTCTCAGCGATATTCTTCTCAATAACATTCCCAACAGGTGTTCTTACAATAAGTAAGGTATTTACAGAGAGAAGTTCGTATGTTACAGGAATAATAGTAACATCAGTAAGTTTTGTTATGATGGTTATGAATAAAGTTATGGGGATAGTAAGTGATTATGTGGGGCTTGAAAAATCATTTTATATTATGCCAATTTGTTTACTTATAAGTGCAATATTGTTTATTATTCTTTATAATAGAACTAAAGGTATTTTAGTAAATAAAAAATAGATATATTTTTTGGAGAGAATAGTTATGCATAGAACAAAAAATGTCAAGATATTGCTTGTAACAGGCAGTAAAAAAGACTATGTAATTAAAGATTCAACGGGGATAACAATAGGTAGGTTTGCAATACTTGAGCTTAGTTCAAGTGAGCAAAGATCATCTATAAGATTAAAGTTTTATAGAGAAAATAAGGCACTTTTAGAAGAGGCATTAGAAATTATAGCAAGAGTAATATTTAATAAAAAAGATATTTATAAACTTAATATATTTATAGCTGATAATATTAGTGTGGGGGCATTCTTGAATGTAGGCTTTGCATTAGAAGGTATTCTTTCAAATAATACTATAGCTAATGGAACTCATAAGGATGAACTTCTTTTTGGTATTGATAAACAAACATTCAAAGAA
>JBOGAY010000121.1:0-5881 GCA_051655925.1 Sarcina sp.
TTTGTATTAACAAGTGATTCTATAACTTCCGCTAGTGAAACATATAACGCACTTTTTTCATTTATAGCAAAATCTTCATCTATTCTATCAAATATAGTTGATTCAAATCTTGTATCAAATTTACTATAAATACTTTTTAGTTTTTTTTCAATGGCTTTTAAATCATCTTTATTAGTAACTTTTCTAACCATTTGAAGACTTGAGTATATGTTTATCATCACATTTCTTGCATTTTCAATATATAGTTCAACATCACTGTTTTTAAGGATTGTGTTATTTATTATAAGTTTGTTTTCAATAGACTTTGTAAGAATCATTGAAGCTCTAAGCCTTAGCGAAGTTTCATTTAAATCTTCAGTCTTCATAAGCTCTCTAACATTTACATCTATTACCTTGTAATACTTATCTATAAGGCTTTTTGTTTCTCTTCTAATGTCATAATGTAAAATAATTTTACTTCCTACTATAGCTATTATAAATCCTATAACTGTATACATTATTCTATCGCCTGTTATTAACATAGTGCTAAACCCTGCCTTAACAGTAAGTTCTGCAATACTAAGTGAAAATATAGTTGTTCCTGTACCTTTTATAATAGGATTTTTAGCAGTTATAAACATATAGAATCCTATTCCTAAAATACCTGCTCTTATAGCAAAACTTTGAATTACTGTAAAAATAGCAAATATAACAAACGCTCCTATAACTGTTCCTAGTATTCTGTCTTTACCAATTTTTTCAGTAGTTGTATCATAAGGTTGGCAAACAGCCATTAATGTGAACAGTATCCACTTACCATACTCAAGATGTAATGCTGATACAACAAAATAGGTTGCTGCAATTAAAACAGACATTCTAATAGCAAATGTAAATCTTAATGAATCTCTATCAAAACTATATTTTATGAGTTTTATAAGAGTTGGTTTTTCTTTTAAAATTTTACTATCTTCAGTTTCAAACTTTCTATTTTTAACAATCTCAAGCAGTGCTTTCATTGTTTCAGATATAGTATAAACATGATAGTTATTAATTTTTTCTTTTGAGTTCTCTAAATATTGTTCTAATCTCTCTTCAACATCTTTAGGTGTTGCTTTATGAGTTATAGACTTTATTACTTCATTAATAACAAGCCTTAAACTAACAAGAACAACTCCATAGCTCTCGTCTTTTTTATAAAGTTTATTAAGCTCTAAAATTTCTTTTTGAAGTTTCTCTAAATTAGCCATTTGAACACTTTGTCTATTTTCTTTAGCTGTAAAATAAAAATTATTTTGTCTTCTTTCTAATATGTTAGAATTCCAAATTTTCATTGAATCATAAAACTTTTCTTCTTCTTCACTTGCATCTTTATCATTGACCATATTATCAAGCTCTTTATCAAGAACCCTAAGACTTCTTAAAAGATTAGGTCTTCTATTGTTTTTAAGCTTTTTCTTTCTCATAATGCCCTGAACAAGAATAACAAGTACTCCTGCAAATATTAATGCAATCGCTCTTGGCATGATTTCATGCTTGTCAGTTTTAAATACAAGTAGCATTAAATATGTAAGTAAAAATGAATAGTACATTGGAATTTTTAAATTAAATACATTAGTATAAATTAGTATAAATACCCAAATTAAATTAATTATAAGTCCTAAAAAAATATTCATATTAACTAGATAAGAACATACAACTGATCCTACCCCTAATATTGATAATTTAGCTACATTTCTATAAGGATTTCCAGTTAAATCTTTTCCAAGCAACATTAAAACAAATAAAACAATAAGTATCCCCATTATATTATTTTCTTGCCCTAAAATTAATCCAGATAGATACATAAATGCAGCTATAACAATAAACGTGACTAATGCTTTTATTATATTAGCTTTATTTATCATATTGTTTTCTCCTTTGTCTATCTCTAATAAAGTTATTAGATTTTTCTTTTGTATTTTTTGCATGGTATCCTAAATTTATTAATAGTCTTATTTGATATTTGTATGTTATAAAAATTACTTTAAATTTTATCTATTAATATTTTAGCTTATTCCATCATTTAATAATACACTCTACACGTCTATAAATCTATTTTCATTTTTTTGTAATATTTTTTTCTCATTTATGTAATGATAATATTTATCAATAGGTATATACTGTTAGTATACTAATAGTTAGCACACTAACTTATTAAAATAAATTACGAAATAATAAACTAAATATACTGTAGTTTCCTTTTGTATTCTTAATAACGTTTATGATTAAAACAAATGGTATTAGGAATACTAAAATTGAAACTTATAAAAAAATAAATTTATGAGGTGAATATTATGAACTTTGCAATGACAATGAGAACATCAAATAAAAATTTACACACAGCAGCTGAAAAAACAGGATTTAATGCTAGATTAGTAGAAGGAAGAGCTACAAGAGAAAGCTATGCTGAGTACTTATTCAACTTAAAAGTTGCTTATGAAGCAATTGAAAAAAACTTAGATAAATATAGTGATGTAGAAGGTTTAAAACCTTTTATAACTAAAGATTTATATAGAACTGCTCAAATCGAAAAAGATTTAAAAATATTAGCTAATGGTAAAAACTTCGAATTACTTCCATCAGCAAAAGCTTATGTTGCTAGAATTAATGAAATTGGCGAAAAAAATCCAATGCTTTTAGTAGCACATGCTTACACAAGATTTCTTGCTGATTTATTTGGTGGAAGAACAATATTCCAAATTGTTAAAGATAACTATAAAATAGAAGAAGAAGCACTTAACTACTTCATGTTCCCTGAGATTCAAGATTCTAAAATGAGAGCTATGACTTACATTGGAAACTTAGCTAAAATGGAATTATCAGAAGATGTTCAAGCTTTATTCTTAAATGAAATAGCTAACTCATACCTTTACAATATTGGTATATCAGTAGAATTAGAAGCTAAATTATTTATGGAAGATCCTCATGCTGCTGCAAATGTTGGACAAGGTCACGGACATGCAGGACATGGACATGGACATGGACATGGTGGACATCCACATGGGCAAATGCCAGCTGGTCATCCAGAAATAAAACCAGGAATGAAAATGCCTGAAGGTCACTCTCACATGGGCGGACACCCTCACATGGGAAAATAATTTCAAATGAATTTTAGAGGATACTTTTAAAGTATCCTCTTCTTTTATTTTTGTGAACTTTAAAGCCAATGCAAGATATTTTCTATAAAAATCTAAAACCACAACTCTTTTCTTCCTTCTTGCTCTATAGCTTATTTTTTTCTAATATCTTACTTAAATTAATGAACCATTTCTTTTGTAAGTATTTTATTAATTTATCCCCTTATTTATATAGATAAAAAGGAGAAAGTCCTATACTATATAGCAGATTATATTTCTAAAAAAAACAATAAAAAACTATTACGCGTATCTAAAATATTTTCAAATCATATTTTAAATATTTATATAACACATCCAATTATTATAAATATTTCATCAGGACTTATGTTCACAATAGCAGCTTTGCCTCATAATATAGGTACATTAATTATGATATCATTAGTTATGATTACAGCAATAATGCCTTTTTACTTCTATCATCAGATTAAAAAGCCTAAGTTACAAGTCATTAAATAATTATATAATTATATAAAAAACAGGACCGTATCTTACTGATACGGTCCCTCTATTTTTTAAATTAAAGCTATGTTAAATATCTCTAATTCTTTGTTAGTTTCAAGATTGTTCTTCTTAACATCTATTATAGCCTTTAGTGTATCTAAAGCTGTTATAACACCTATATTACGCTCTATAGCTGCTCTTCTGATTAAGAACCCATCTCTTTTAGAATCATTTCCTTTAGTAGGTGTATTTATTACTAAGTCTACACCCTTCTGTTTAACTATATCTAAGATATTTGGATGATCTTCATCTATTTTTCTAACAGCTTCTGCTTCAATTCCATTACTTCTTAGAAGTTCACAAGTTCCTTCAGTAGCAACAAATGTATATCCTAATTCTGAAAGTTCTTTTGCCATTTCTAAGAACTCTGGCTTATCATGCTTTTTAACTGTTGCAAGAATTTTTCCATTCTCCATTTTTGGATACATAGATGCTGCTACAAATCCTTTATATAGAGCCTCTTCTATTGTTCTTCCTATTCCTAAAACTTCTCCTGTTGATTTCATTTCTGGTCCAAGTGACACCTCTACATTAGGAAGTTTTTGAGTTGAGAATACTGGAACTTTAACTGAAATTAACTCTGGCTCCTTGTAAACATCCACTCCATACCCTAAGTCTTCAAGTTTTTCTCCAAGCATTACCCTTGTTGCTAAGTCAACAATTGGAACACCTGAAACCTTACTAATGTACGGAACTGTTCTTGATGCTCTTGGGTTAACCTCTATCACATAAAGTTTTCCTTCAAACTCTATAAATTGAATGTTTATCATTCCTGTGATTCCTATTTCAAGAGCTAATTTCTTAGTGTATTCTAAAACATCTGCTTTTATTTTATCTGAAATATTTTGACTTGGATACATAGTAACGCTATCTCCTGAGTGAACTCCTGCTCTCTCTAAATGCTCCATGATTCCTGGAATTAAAATATTTTCTCCATCTGAAATTGCATCTACCTCTATTTCTCTACCCATTAAGTACTTATCTATAAGTATTGGATTTTTCTTATCTTTAGCAAATGCATTTTTTAAGTAGTATGTTAACTCTTCTTCATCATGAGTTATCTCCATACCTTGTCCACCAATTACATATGAAGGTCTAACAAGTACAGGGAATTTTAAAAGTCTTGCTTCTTCAAGTCCTGCTTCTACTGTCCACACACCTTTACCTTTAGGTCTTGCTATTCCAATTTTTTCAAGCAGTGCATCAAACTTCTCTCTGTCTTCTGCCATATCTATTTGATCAGCTGTTGTTCCAAGAGTAGGGATGTTTTTCTCTTTCATAAAGTTAGCAAGTTTAATAGCTGTTTGTCCTCCAAATTGTAGGATTACTCCATCTGGATTCTCTTTTTCTACTATATTTAAAACATCTTCTTCTGTTAATGGTTCAAAGTATAACTTATCTGATATATCAAAGTCTGTACTTACTGTTTCTGGGTTATTATTTACTATAATAGTTTCAATTCCTAGCTTTCTTAATGACTTAACACAATGAACTGACGCATAGTCAAACTCTACCCCTTGTCCAATTCTAATTGGACCTGAACCTATAACTATAACTTTTTTCTTGTTCTTAGTTACAACTACCTCATCATATTGGTCATAAGTTGAATAGTAATATGGTGATAATGCTTCAAATTCTCCTGCACATGTATCAACCATTTTATATACTGGCTTAATATTCCAAATATTTCTTAATCTATAAACTTCATCTGGACTTACTTTTAAAAAGTCTGCAATTGCTTTGTCTGAGAAACCTTTTTTCTTTAATTTTAATAACCATTCTTTATCTAAGTTTTCTAAATGACTTAATTTTAATCTTTGTTCCTCATCTACTATCCATTTGATTTTTTCTACGAAGAATTTATCTATACCTGTAATTTCTGAAACTCTCTCTACCATATAGTCTCTTCTTAACATTTCTGCTAAAGCAAAGATTCTTTCATCATCCGGAGTTACAACTCTCTCTTTTAACTCTCCAATACTTAAATCTCTGAATTTTTTATAATCTAATGAATATCTTCCTGTTTCTAAACTTCTAATTCCTTTTAAGAACGCTTGCTCAAAGTTAGAACCAATGGCCATTATTTCTCCTGTAGCCATCATTTTAGTTCCAAGTGCTCTATCTGCACTAAAGAATTTATCAAAAGGCCATTTTGGAATTTTACATACTACATAATCAAGACTTGGCTCGAAACATGCATAAGTTTTTCCTGTTACTGCATTTTT
>JBOGAY010000122.1:0-2328 GCA_051655925.1 Sarcina sp.
AAGGGTATCAATGCCTCAATACTTTATATTAAAGAAGTAGAAAAAGATATAGAGAGTCATATATCTGAGAGAGAAGAGATAGTTAATCATTATAGAAACTTACATAAAGCAACTTTAGCTTATCAAATTGAATTGGAAAGAAAAAAGCAAAGACCAACAAACAAAGATGCAGAAACTGCTTTGAAAACTAGAATATCTTCTCATAGAGAAAATTATCAATTTGCTAAAGAGTTATATTCAATAATGAGTCCTCAAGAGGAAATAGATTATAAATTAAGATTAGCTAGATATGAGGCATATAAAAGTGAAGTATTAGCAGGAGAAAAAGAGAGGGAAGTAAAGTTAGATGCTGATTCAGTAGATTTAAAACTCAAGAAGATAGAATTAAAAACAAGAGAAAGGAAAGCAAAAGCTTATGGAGTTGTTGTAGATGAATAGAATATGTCCTAGATGTAGAAAAGTATATTCATATAATCTAAAGAAATGTCCTAATGGATGTAATGAAAAAATTAGATCTGAATCTAATAAGATTTATGATAAATATCAAAGAGAAAACAGTGAGTTTTATAATAGCAAAGCCTGGAAAGTATTAAGGGAAAGCTGTAAAAATAAATATTCTGGTTTATGTTTATGGAGTTTATATAAGCATAAGAAAGTTAAGAAAGGTACAACAGCTCATCATATTGTTCCAGTGTCACAAGATAAAACAAAAGCTTTATTATTATCAAACTTAGTATATGTGAGTGATGAAGCTCATAGAGAGATTCATAAACTTTATGAATTGAATAAGCTGGAGACAATAAAGCAAATAAAAGAATTTATTCAAGTATATGACCTTGAGTATGGGGGGAGGGGTATATGAGAAAGTTTTCAGGAAATGCCTTATCACCGCATCCCTCCCTTTCTTTTCACAAATTTCCCTTTGAGAAAAAATTTAGACTTTGTAAAAGGAGGTGTGGAAAATAAGAAAGCCACTTGAAGCACAAACAAAACATTTAACTCAAGAAGAGAAAAAAATAAAACAGTTAGAAGAAGAATTGGTATTTGTAGGAAACGATCAATTAGAAAATCCACCAGAATGGTTAGTGAATGAAATTGCAGTTAATGAATGGATTAGGTTGGTAGAACAATTTAATAAAAAATCTATGATAAGTAATTTAGATTATAACAACTTAGGAGCTTATTGTAATGCCTTTGCTAGATATACCTCAATTGTAAAAAATTTAAAAACAGATGTGATGATTGTTGAAGATGTAAATCCACTAGTAAATTTAGAATTAAAATATTCTGACGAGATGAAAAGGTATGGAGCATTATTAGGATTAACAATGGAATCTAGGTTAAAAGTTGGAAGTGGAATAAAAACAACATCAGATGAAAAATTAAATAAAGAATTTGGAGATATTTAATGAGCATTAAAGAAGAACTTATAAAATATTCAAGAGAGTGTATAGAAGGCATAATACCAAGTGGACAAAAGCATATTTGGGCTTGTAAACGTTTTTTAAAAGATATTGGAGAGAATCAATTTATTTGGGATGAAATAGAAGCTCAAAGAATTGTTAAATGGTTTACATATCTTAGGCACTCAAAAGGTATTTTAGCAGGAACTCCAATAGAATTAACTGTTTGGCAAAAATTTATAGTTTGTCAAATATATGCTTGGAAAAGAGAAAATGGTTATAGAAGATTCAAAAAGGCTTTTATAGAGGTTGGAAGAAAAAATGCAAAAACTCAGATGCAAGCAGGATGTATGCTCTATGAAATTTCTACAGTAGCAACTAGAAATAATGAGATAGCAGAAACCTTTTGTGCAGGAACAAAGAGAGAGCAATCAAAACTATTATTTTCAGAGTGTCAAAATATGCTTATAGGGAGTCCATTATCACCAAAGTTTAAATTAACAAGAGATAAAATCGTTCATATAAAAACAACTTCATTTTTAAAACCATTATCTAAGCAAGATGGAAAAACAGGAGATGGAACAAATCCAGCTGCTTTAGTTTTAGATGAATACCATCAACATACAACAACAGAGTTTTATGATTTAGCATTGGGAAGTAACTCAAAAGAATCATTATTGCTAATAATAACAACAGCAGGAGTTGATTTAAATGTCCCATGTTATACAGAAGAATATAAGTATTGTTCAGAGTTATTAAATCCAGATATGGATATAGATAATGTTGAGTATTTTGTAGATATTTGTGAAGCAGATAAAGATGATGATATTGGTGATATAAGAACTTGGAAGAAAGCTAATCCATTAAGAGCAACTTATAAAGAAGGAATAGATAAAATAGCTTCTGATTATGAAGTAGCAAAAAG
>JBOGAY010000123.1:0-13089 GCA_051655925.1 Sarcina sp.
CCTCAAGATGAGATTTCCCATATCATAAGATAGTAAGTTCCCTTCGAGAACAGGAGGTTGATAGGTCAGAGGTGTACGCATGGTAACATGTTTAGCTGACTGATACTAATAGAACGAGGGCTTGACCAATGATATTTAGTTTATCATGTTTGTATGCAATTTTGAGAGAACAATATTCTTTCAAAATCTGGTAATTATGCTCTTTAAGGTAACACCCGTTTCCATTCCGAACACGATGGTTAAGCTTTTAGAGGTCGATGGTACTGCACGGGCGACTGTGTGGGAGAGTAGATTGTTGCCAGGTCTTTGTGGCTCGATAGCTCAGTCGGTAGAGCAGAGGACTGAAAATCCTCGTGTCGCTGGTTCGATTCCTGCTCGAGCCACCATTTATGGCGCTATAGCCAAGCGGTAAGGCATGGGTCTGCAAAACCTTGATCCCCGGTTCAAATCCGGGTGGCGCCTCCATAATGGTGAAGCTTCAGTTTTTAACTGAAGCTTTTTTATAAAAAATAATAGTTTAAATTAATACGGGGGTATAGCTCAGTTGGGAGAGCACTTGCCTTGCACGCAAGGGGTCATGAGTTCGAATCTCATTATCTCCACCATTTTAATTTTTAAGTTAACCACAAAAAATATGGGTCTATAGCTCAGGTGGTTAGAGCGCACGCCTGATAAGCGTGAGGTCGGTGGTTCGAGTCCACTTAGACCCACCAAAAAGAAAAAATATGCTTAAGTTTTACTTAAGCATATTTTTTTTATTTAAAAGATAAATAATAAATGCAACAAAAATAGTAGTTACTACCATTATAATAATAAATGCACGAGGTGAATTTTGAAGTGGTAAAGGGATATTCATTCCGTAAGTACTTGCAACTACTCCGTATATTGTCATAACAGTTGTAATAGAAGTAAGAATTTTTGCAACACTGTTAAAATTATTTGAAATTACTGATGAGAAGTATTCCATTGTACTCGAAATTATTTGGGAGTATGTATCAGTCATTTCAATAGCCTGTCTATTTTCTATTATTACATCATCTAAAAGTTCTTTGTCTTCTTCATATTTTTGAATTCTTTCAAGTTTCAATAATTTATTTAAAGTTAAATGATTTCCTTTTAAGGATGTTGAGAAATATACTAGAGATTTCTCTAATGAATGAAGTTTTATAAGTCCTTCATTTTTCATTGTTTTATTTAATTTTTTCTCTAAGAAATTACTTTTTTTCTCGATTTGTCTAAGATATAAAAGATAGTAAGAGGCTATTCTATATAATACTTGCAGAATAAATCTGAATTTTTTAAATGTATAAAAACCATTTACTTTTTTAGTGATGAAGTCTTTAATAATGTTTGTTTCTTTTAAAGAAACTGTTATTAATGCTTGATCGGTATAAATAATTCCAAGTGGATATGTATCATATATTAGTCCGGATTCATCTTCTTCAGCGAATGGAATATCAAATATAAGTAAAGTTTCATTATCTTCTATATCTATACGAGAGCTTTCTTCTTCATCTAAGGCTGCATATAAAAATTCACTTTCAACGTCTATTTTGTTTTGAATGATATTTAATTCATCTTTAGTTGGATTCACAAGATTGATCCAACAACCAGTTTCTATATCATTAATTTTATTCAAAGTACCATCTATATCAGATTTGAAAATTTGTATCATAAAAGTTTTCTCCTTATCTTAGTAAGTTATTTTTATCTAAAATATATAATGAAATGAGTGCTATAATAGTTGTCCCACCCATGACTAATGTGAAGGCATAGTCTAAATTTTCAAATGGTAGAGAAACATTCATTCCATAGATTCCAGTAGCTACAGTATAAAGAGAACAAACAGTTGTTAATGATGTCAGAATTTTAGCAACTCTGTTGAAATTATTAGATATTATTGATGATGAGAACATAATTGCACCAGAAAGGATACGGGTGTATATGTTTGTCATTTCAACAGCCTGTTGATTTTCAATTAAAATATCCTCTAACATTTTTTCATCATCTATATCATCTTGTAGCATATGCGATTTTTGAATTCTATCTAATGTTATTTGCGTAGACTTTAAAGACGCAGCAAAATATACTAATGATTTTTTTAATGAGTGTAATTGTGTTAACTCACGATTTTTCATTGATCTATATAATTGTTCTTCTATTAGAGAACTTTTACGCTCTATTTGTCTAAGATAAATAAGGTAGTAAGTATAGATTCTATGAATGATTTGTAGGGTAAATCTATTTTTTTTAAGAGTTGAAAAGACTCTTATTTTTTTGTGTGCAAAATCAGAAAGTATTTTACTGTTTTTTAAACAAACAGTAATTAAATAGTCTTTGCTATGTATCACGCCTAAAGGATAGGTATCATATGTCAGGGTATTTTCTTCAGTTTCTGTATAGGGTATATCAACAACAAATAATGTATTTTCATCTTCTTTATCTATACGAGAGATTTCCTCATCATCTAAAGCAGCTTTTAGCATTTCTAATGAAACTGATGTTTTTTTTGATATTAAAACTAATTCTTCTTCAGATGGTGATATAAGATTTATCCAACAACCATTTTCAAGAGTATTTATTGATTTTAATGTTTTGGTAGAATCATCTTGAGTTTTAAAGATTTGAATCATTATATAATCTCCTTGTTTAGAGTATTTCTTTTAGTTAATTATAGCAAAAATTAAAGAATTCTTGTATAAGTTTATAAGAGTCTATTTTTTTTTGTATTAAAAATTAACAAACTATTTTATTACTATGTATTAAAAATGAAGAATTTATATAAGGTGAAGTAAAAGCAAGGATTTAGAATATATTGGGCGAATTAATGTTATAAACTGCTTTAAATGACTATAAAGATAATTTTTAGACAAATTTGACTTAATAATACCTTAGATTTAATTTGAAAAAGTTAGTATAATCATATCATTCTTGTTTTTTATATTTTATATTTTAAAATTTTGGGGGATGTCATTATGGGGATTATGCAAAGAGAAATCAGGGATCATAAAAAATCAGTTGTGATAGTACAAAGTATTGTATTTATGAGTTTTATGATTTTTATTTCTGGTATTGTAGGACAAGTTAGAGTGAATAATATAATTTTGAAATCTATAACAGATCCAATATTTATTGTAGTTACTATTGGTGCTATTATTTGGTTATTTAAAAATAGTAGTACAAGCTATAAGTATTCTGTTATTGCTGATCAATTTATAATACATAAAGTTACGGATAAAAATCAAAATATTTTAGAGAATATAAAAGTTGGTAATATTCTTTATATTGGAAAAAATGAAGAAAAAATAAAAAGCTTTAAAGTGCATACTTGTAAAAAGTATACTTGCTCAATGGTTTCATCAGAAAAGTATTGTTGTATATATGAAGTTGAGGGTAAAGTTAAAAAGTTTTACTTTGAGGCAAGTAATAATTTTGTTGAAAAAGTTGAAAAATTAAAGTTAAGAATAGATGAGCATAAATTAAGTGTTTAGAGGTAAATCCAGAGTATACTAAGTGTACTCTGGATTTATTATTTTAGTATAAATCAGTTTTTATATTTGCTAATTCTAATTTAGCTTCAGTAAGAAGATGCGGCGTTTCTAATATATCTATTGCAGTACAAAAAATTGCTTGTGTAACCTTCTGTGCTATTTCATTTGCATTTTTACTTAATGTAGCATTTGCAAAATCTATAGTTCCATATTTTAATTGTGTATCTTCATTAGTTATTGATATTAAATGATTTACTGTTGGTACTTTTACACTTATACTTCCAAGGCTTATGCCATCATGAAGAATAATATTTTCTTTGATATCTATGATACCGCTTTCTTTAAAGTTATTAGTAAGTATTCTTGATAATGTAGGGTTAGTGATTAGGGGCTGGCTTGGTGGTTGGTATAAGGATATTTTGGTATCTACACAAAGAAGCGTTCCTATATAGTTACTTATAGATTTAATTTTATCTTCTATTATTTTAGCATTACACATATCTTTAGATCTTATTAGAAGTTTGATTGTACTGTGATTTGCTTTTACAAATGGTTCTTTGGTGTTTTCTGAAATTACATAGTCTATATGTGAGTTATGACAGTTAAAGCCTTTTTCTAGTATTTTTAGTATGTTACAAAGCATTAAGCTTGCATCAAGTGAGTTGTATTCACAGTCTTTAGAAAGACTTAATTTATAAGCGCTTTTAAAGGAAATTTCTATTGGAATAATAGCTGCAGAGCTTTTTACTTCACAGTTTATTGTATTTGGTTGAACACTTAATATGGCATCAATTTCATCAAAGACTCCTTGTCTTAGGAAAGTTTCTTTTGATCCTCCAAGATATTCACCAGGACAGCCAAGTATTACTATTGTTCCTTTGGTTTTCATTTTAGGTAAAATATGTGCTAGTGATATTCCTGCACCTATTTGTATTTGACATAATAGATTATGTCCTGTTAAGTGTCCTTTGTTTTCTACGGCATCATATTCACAAGTTAGACAAATAATAGGATGTCCATTTCCAATGGTTGCTTTAAAGGCAGTATCAATCTCTTGAAAATTTTTTTCGATTTTAAATCCATATCTTTCTAGATAGTTACATATGTATTCTGAGCTTTTGTATTCATTATAGCTATCTTCTGCTGCATTAAAAATTTGTTTTGAAAGATTAAAGAGTTCTTCTTGCTTGGTTGATAAGTAAGAAATAGCATCTTGTTTCATAAATTTCTCAATGCCACTGGCAATTGAGTTTTCACCACCTTTTGATTTTTTATATATCTTAGTTTTTGCAAATATCTTTAAAATATTTATATTTAGGTGTATATATTTTTTTTCTTTTGACAATACTCAGATAGGATGATTTTTAAGGGGTGTGATTTTGGTGGAAGGTAATATGGAAAATAATAATTTAAATCAAAGTGAAGAGAGTATTTTAAGTAAGGAAAATATAACTGAAATTTTAGAGTTAGAGCAAGATAGTGTTGTTGAGATTAAAGTTGAGTTGGATCATGAAGAAGTTGATGAATTAACAAATGAAAATATAAATAATATTAAAGTTTCTCGTGATAATTATACTGAGCAAGAAGTTAGAGACAAGATATGTATTATTTGTGGAAAAACAAATTGTCGAGGTATTATTATTATGGATAAAAAGATTTGTTTAGAGTGTGAAGAAAAGGCTATTAAAGCTGATATAAAATCTGATTTTTATTCTGATTATAAAGATAAAATTATTAAAAATGTAGTTGGAAAACTTAAAAATCAAAATTTAGGTTAGTAGATGTATTTCTACTAATCTTTTTTTTTGTTTCGAATTGTGGATAACTTTTTAGGTTTTTATCTGTGGATAATTTTTGAATTTAAATTTTGAGTAAAGGTGTGGATAACTTTTGGATTTTTAGTTCGATTTTATGCTATTTTTTGCGAGGTTTTAAGTATATCTTATTTTAAAGTTTTTTTAAAGTTCTTTTTTACTTTTATCTGTTGATAATTATCAATTATAAATATAGAAAATTTTTTGGGGTAATCTCAATTTAGTATAAGTTTTGCTATAATGTAAGTATAACTAATAGTATATTTACTAGGAGGACTTAACTATGATGGATGAAGAGTTAAAGGAATTACCTTTAATCAAGGTTATTAATGAATATTTAGAGGAAGATATTGCACCGTTTTCTATGCCAGGGCATAAGTATGCTAAATCTTTCTTTGGAGACAATTTATCTGAACTTCTTTTAAAAGGAGATATTACTGAGTTTGATGGTACTGATAATTTACACAAACCCCAGGGGTGTATTAAAGAATCACAAGATAAGTTATCAAAAGCGTATGGAAGTGAAAAATCTTATTTTTTAGTTAATGGTAGTACAAGCGGTAATATGATTATGGTTTTTGCAGCTTTTAATGAAGGTGACAAGGTTATTGTTGAAAGAAATTGTCATAGAAGTATTATGAATTCAATTGTTTTAAAGAAGCTTATTCCTGTGTTTGTTAAAAATGTTATACATGATGAGTTTAAGGCACCTATATCCATAGATGAAAATGATTTAAGAAGGGTTATTAAAGAAAATCCCGATGCGAAAGGAATTATTTTAACTTATCCTTATTATTATGGTGTGGGGATTGGTGTAGCTAGTACTATTAGTCTTTGTAAACAAAGTGAATTAAAAGTTTTAGTTGATTCAGCACATGGTGCTCATTTTGGATTTAATGATAGGTTACCTATGTCAGCTCAAAATATGGGTGCAGATATAGTTATTATGAGTGCACATAAAACTTTACCAAGTCTCACACAAACAGCGTATATGCATGTTAATGATAAGAGTTTAATTAGTAGTGTTGAATTGTATAAGGGAATGTTTTTGAGTACAAGTCCATCTTACATGTTTTTGATGTCACTTGAGTATGGTAGATATTTTCTTGAGCATAAAGCTTTTGCAAAGTATAATAGTTTATTAGATAGAATTAATAATTTTAAAAAACATATTGAACATTTAAGTTATGTTAAAGTTGTTGATAGAGAGTTTTTTGAGGATATATCTAAGGAAGTTGAACTTGATGAGAGTAGGATAGTTTTACATGTTTCTAAAGGACTTAGTGGTCATAAATTATTAGGTTATTTAAGAGAGAATAAAGTCCAAGCTGAGATGAGTGATGAACGAAATGTTGTTTTAATTCCATCACCATTTAATACTGATGAGGATTTTGAAAAATTAGAAAAAGCTTTAATTAGTTGTGATAGTATTGTTTTAGAGGATGAAGAAAAAGGGTTTTATGATTTAGATATACCAGAGATGGTTATGATTCCATCAGATGCTTTAGAGAAAAATAAAAAAAGTGTTGGACTTGATGAATGTGAGGGTATGGTTTGTGGAGATACTATTATTGCATACCCACCGGGGGTTCCACTTCTTATGATGGGAGAGAGAATAGAGAGAAGACATTTAGAGCTTATGAAGAAGTATATTGCTGATAATGTAACTCTTATAGGAGTAGAAAATTCTAAACTTGTAGTTATTGCTGATTAGAGGCAACGTAGATATCGGAGGAAAAGATGGGAAAGATTTTTTGCATAATAGGAAAGAGTAGTTCTGGAAAGGATACTATTTTCAAACTTCTTATTGATGAGTGTGTACAAGAACTTAAGGAAGTTGTAAGTTATACAACTAGACCTATAAGAACTAATGAAACTCATGGAGTTGAGTATTTTTTTATTAATAAGGAACAACTTGAAGAATGGACAAGTAAAGAAAAAGTTATAGAGGTAAGATGTTATAATACTGCTCATGGAGATTGGTATTATAGTACTATTGATGATGGTCAAATTGATTTAGATGCTAATAAAAATTATGTTATTATTAGTACACTTGAATCTTTTGTTGGTGTTAGAGAGTATTATGGTAAGGAAAATGTTTTACCAATATATATTGAGATTGATGATGGGCTGAGATTACAAAGGGCTTTAGATAGAGAAAGAGAACAGTCACAACCTAAGTATGAGGAACTTTGTAGAAGATTTATTGCAGATAGTATAGATTTTAGTGAGGATAATTTAAAGGCTGCAGGGGTGACTAGAAAATTTGAAAATTATAATCTTGATAAGGTGCTTGATGAAATAAAAGAGTTTATTTCAAGTGAGTCTGAATAATACTGTAAGGATTTAGCTAAAATACCTAGCTAAATCCTTTTTTATATTAATTAAATTGTTTAATATTGTACAATTAATGGTATAATTTTTAATGTAGAAGGATAATCATAGATGTTTTTTGGAAATATATTTTAGATGGTATATGTTTTATAAAAAACTTTTGCTACAATAAGCTTTTAGGAGGGTGTAAATGAAATTAATAATAACTATAGTTCAAGATGATGATTCTTTAGATTTAGTGGATGAACTTAATGAAAAAGGTTATACTGTTACAAAGCTTGCTACGACTGGAGGATTTTTAAAGTCAGGTAATACAACTTTATTAGTAGGACTTGAGGAAAGTAAGGTTGATGATGCTATTATGGTTATAAAGGAAAATTGTGAAAGAAGAAGAGGTGCAGTGCCGGTTGTTGAACCTATGCCAGAGCCAGCTGGAGTGTTTGTACCATATCCGGTTGATGTTGAGCTTGGGGGTGCAACTATTTTCGTAGTTGATGTAGATAAATATTTGAAGATATAGAAGAAGGGTGTGAGGTGCATTGAGAGATATTATAGGACATAGAAAAATTTTAAATAGATTTAGAGTTAGCAAAAGTAAAAATGCACTTGCTCATGCTCACCTTATAGTTGGAGAGGATGGAATAGGTAAAAGTCTTCTTGCTAAAGGGCTTGCAGAAGTTATTCTTGGAATTGAACCAAGGGAAAGTTATGTGGATATTATTGATTATAAGACTACTGAAAGTAGTTTTAAAATATCTCATGTTAGAGAACTTGTTTCAGAGGTTAATAAAAAACCTTATGAGGGAGATAAAAAGGTTATTATTTTATATGATGGTCAAAAAATGACTACGGAGGCTCAAAATGCATTATTAAAGACTATTGAGGAGCCACCAAATGGAGTTTACATAATAATTTTAACTACAAGTTTAGAGCTTATATTAGATACTATCAAATCAAGATGCCAAATATGTAAACTTACGCCTTTAAGTGGAGATGACCTTTTAGAGTTTATTGATAGGGATTATAAGAGGGTTGATGAGATGACTAAAAAAGCACTTATTGCATTTAGTCAAGGGATACCTGGAAGAATAGATAAATTTGTTAATGATAAAGGATTTGAGATTCTTAGAAATTTTGTTTTAGATATACTTCTATCAATTTCAAATAGAAGTGAAAAGGATGTTTTAGAGTATACTGGTTATTTTGAGTCTAGATCTAAAAGTGAAGTTGCTAAGGTTATTGTTGGAAAGAATGATGATTTGTTAGAGCAGTTTGTTTCTTTTACCAGAGATATCATATTGTATAAGGAAATGGCTAATGAATCTTTTATTATAAATAATGATAAAATTGAAGAAATACAGGAGCTTGCAAATCGTATGTCATATAAGAAATTGAAAGAGTTTGTAAGAATCGTTGATGAAACTAGGATTAATTTGCTTAGTAATACGAATAGAGCGTTAACTTTTAATGATATGATGAGAAAAATGTTGGAGGCATAAAATGATAAATGTTGTAGGGATTAGATTTAAGAAAGCTGGAAAGATTTATTACTTTGACCCAAGTGATTTAAATATAAAAAAACATGATTATGTTGTTGTAGAAACAGCAAGAGGAATTGAGTTTGGTGAATGTGTTATAGGACTTAGAGAGATTGATGAAACAGATATTATAGCACCACTTAAGAAAGTAATAAGAGTTGCGACTGATGATGATAAAGATAATCATCAGGTAAATAAAGATAAAGAAAAAGAGGCATTTGCTATTTGTGAGGAGAAAATAAAAGAACATAAACTTGATATGCATCTTATTGATGTTGAGTATACTTTTGATAATAATAAAGTTATATTTTATTTCACTGCTGATGGTAGAGTTGATTTTAGAGAACTAGTAAAGGGTCTTGCTACTATTTTCAGAACTAGAATAGAGCTTAGACAAATTGGTGTTAGAGATGAGGCTAAAGTTGTTGGTGGGCTTGGACCTTGTGGAAGACCTTTATGTTGTTCAAGTTTTCTTGGGGAGTTTGCATCAGTTTCAATTAAAATGGCTAAAGAACAAAATCTTTCATTAAATCCTACTAAAATTTCAGGGGTTTGTGGAAGGCTGATGTGTTGTTTAAATTATGAGCAAAGCACATATGAGGAGACAAGAAAAAAACTGCCGAAAATTGGATCTATTGTAGATACTAGAGATGGTAGAGGAGAAGTTGTTTATAATAGTGCTGTAAAGGAAAATGTTAAAGTTAAAATTACAAATTCAAATGGAGAAGGATTTATGGAGTACTATAGTATGTACGAAGTAAGGATGGTTTCTGGTAAATATGAGGCTGATGAGGTTGAGGATTTAAGGCTTGAAATTACAGAAGATACAGATAAAGCAATGATTAAAAATATACTCAAAAGGGAATAGAAGGAGAGGATTTATATGAATATTAAAATGCAATTATCTAATTTAAATACACAGTTGGATGTTACTTCAATAAGAGATGAACTTGCTAATTTTGATGGAATATTAGGTGTTGAAATAATTTTAGATGATAAAACAGTTAATGTTATGTATGATGACTTTTATACAACTCAATATGTAATTATAGATATTATTGAGGGGTTAGGTTATGGAATAGTTAATATTTCAGGTAAATTAAAGTAAGTATTTCTAAAAAAATATAGTCTGTGGTAAATAAAAGTAAATTTTAAATGTGTCTCTTTTATTCAAAGTAGATGTATGTTAAAATAAGGATTGTATTGTTATTATAATTTATAGGGGGTGTGTAAAATGGCATATAAAATAGAAGATACATGTATTAGTTGTGGAGCTTGCGCAGCTGAATGTCCAGTTTCTGCAATATCAGAAGGTGATACTCAATACGTTATCGACGCAGATACATGCATCGATTGTGGATCTTGTGCTAGTGTTTGTCCAGTAGGATCACCAGTAGAAGACTAATAGTTAGCTTGTGAAAGAAGTAATCTTAAAGAAGAATCTTTACGATTGCTTCTTTTTTTATGTCTTAATTTAGAATAAATTATATATTTTTAGGAGATTATAAAATATATTCTATTTGCTTGGAGGGTGTTATATGAAGATAATTTTTTTGAGATTTATGGATGGAAGAAATATTTGGTCTAGTAAAAAAGTTATAGACTTATTGGTGAGAAATTTAGATGAAATAGAGGCTAAGAAGATTTATAGTTTTTTTCAAAAAATTAATGATAGATTAAGTTTGAATGGAAAAGGTATTTATTTTGAGTTTATAAATGATGAGGCTAGGATGATTTTTACATATGAATATAAATTTATTTCAAAGCAAATTATAGAAGATTTAATAAAAGGCATAAATGTAGAAGTTATAGTTGATGAGATAAGTAGGGTTTTTGATGTAGCATTTGAAAGAGATGTAGAAATGGCGTGTATAGAAAAAAACATACCATTTTATTATTATAATGAAAATGAAGTGCAGATAGGTTATGGTGCTAATAGTTTAGTTTTGAATAAATCTAATGAAGATATTAACATAGATTATAAGGAAAATTTTTATATCCCCATAATATCTGTTACAGGGAGTAATGGAAAGACTACAACAGTAAAACTTATATATAATATTTTGAAAAGTTTAGGTTATAAAGTGGGTATGACATCTACTGGTGGTGTTTATGTAAATGATGATTTAGTTTTAGAAGGAGATACAACAGGTTACTTTTCAGCTAAAAGAGTTTTAGAGGATAAAGAAGTTGATATAGCTGTTTTAGAAGTTGCAAGAGGGGGTATAGTAAAGCAAGGTCTTGCTTATAAAAATGCTAGTGTTGCTATCATAACGTCATTATCTAATGATCATCTTGGAATGGAGGGAGCTGAAACTATTGAGGAATTAGCAAGAATAAAGCTCTTGGTTTTAGAAGAGATTGATAGGGATGGAGTTGTAGTTTGTAGAGCTAAAGAAAACATTATAAATAATATTTCAAGTTATGATAATTTAGTAGTTTTTGATGATGAAAAAACAAAATATTTACAAGAATTAATTTTAAAAAAAGTTGAAGCTTATTATGTTGAAGATAATTATATAGTTAGGGAGTTTGAGAGAGAGAAGAAAAAGATAGTTGATGTTAGAGAGATACCTTTTGCATTTGGCGGTGCATCAAAATCTAATATAAGAAATATAATTTGTGCAATAATAGCAGTTAGAAGAATACATAGTAATTTATATGAAATTATCAATCAAGTAAAATTACTTAAATGTGATTCTAGTAAGAATATAGGGAGACAAAATATTATTGAGTATAGAGGAAGAAGGATAATTGTGGATTATGGCCACAATGAAGAAGCATTTAATGAAATCTTTGATTTAGTTAAGAAAATTAATGGTAAAGGAAGAGTTATATCTGTTATTGGTGCACCTGGAGATAGAAGGAATAATGATATTATAAAATTAGGAAAAATAGCAGCTAATAATTCAGATTTTATTGTAGTTAAAGAGTTAGATAATAAGAGGGGAAGAGATGTTGGAGAATCTGCAAGCTTACTTTTGTATGGAATTAATAAAGCAAAGTTTAATTTAGATAATGTTATAACTATAATTAATGAGATAGAGGCATTTGATTATGCTTTTAAATATTCTAAAAAAGATGATATTATAATTTATTTTGTACAAGGTAAAGATTCAATTAAGTATGTGCTTAATTATTTAAAGGTAGAAGTCTAGTGAAAGTGCTAGATTTCTACCTTTACTTTTTGAAGTAAAATTATTTTGTTTTTTTCTTTTGGAAGTAAGTTTTTCGAAATTAATAGTGTATCAAGTTTTTCTATTTTATAATTTTTAAAAATTAGCAAAAACTTGTCAAGTGAGTTGAGTGATAAGTTGTATTCTTTTGTTCTGTAATGCATTGGTATGATGTATTTAGGGTTAATTATATTGAGCATTTTATGTAATGATTTTAAATCAATTGTATAGTTTTCACCAACAGGAACAAAAATGATATCTGTGTTTTTTATTAAGTTTAGAGTATCGGTATCTAAAAAATGCCCTAAATCACCTAAATGACATAATGTTATATCATTTATTTTGAAGTTGAAGATAAGATTAGAACCTCTTTTAGCACCTAAAAGTTCATCATGATAGCTATTTAAGGTTTGAATTTTACAAAAAGTTGTTTCTAGGTTTGTTGGTGATTGTAAAATTTTAGATTCATCGGGAAAATTTTTTATATCTGAATGATCAAAATGAGGATGACTTATTGTTACGATATCTACATTTTCTAGACTAGAATCGATATGGAATGGATCAATCAGAATTCTTTTTCCTGTTTCTGTTTTTATTAAAAATGATGAGTGGCCAAGGTAGTAAATATTCATATTAGTAACCTCCTTATACATATTAATAGTTATTAGCAATTATCTTATAAATTAAACATGAGAAGTATGTTTTTTTATAGGCAGTTTGGATAAGAATAATATAT
>JBOGAY010000124.1:0-3517 GCA_051655925.1 Sarcina sp.
AGACCGAGATTTTGCCTTAAGCTTCCTTCAGATTCCACCTCACGATGGACACCCTTGCTCTCGGCTAGTGGTTGGCACTATCAACCCCCACATCGGACTTTCACCGACTAGTCCATACCCATGCCAGGCACACTAAAAATAGAGGAATACATAAACGCATTCCTCTAAAAAAACTAATATTTAAACACCAAACTTACTTACAACCTCTCTCATAGCATCTGACCAATGTCTAGTTAGATTCTTTTCAATCTTATCTATCACAGCAAAATTATAACTTTTCTTAAGTTTATCAGGTAGATACAATTGCGAATTTATATTTATATCCTCACAATAATCCAAAACTTCTTCTTTATACATAAAATTATACTTTCTATACACGCTCTTTAAAATACTTACTAATTCATCATTCAAAGCTTCCTCTGTTTCTTTTAAATAAAGATTAAAATCTTTTACAAGTTCCTCCTCTGTTCTCTTTTCATTTTTTCTTAAAAATAAACTTTTATTATTTCTAAGCTCATTTTGACATCTTAAATGCCACATTGGAACCCTTCGTTCGATAACAATTGTAAACTCCTCCATAATCCCTTTGATTATATATTCTCTTAACTTAACTTTTATACTTTTAAATATCTTATCTCTACCATATTTATTAGCAAATTTACCTGATAGATATTCTCTTTCTTCAGAATTTACTCTTATAAAATCTAAATCCTTAAATCCTAAATCTTTTATTTTATTTAAAACTTCTTTATTTTCACGCTTCTTAATATCATCAGATGTTATAACAAAAATTATGTTTTTATTTCTTTTTCTGACTTCAACTATTCTTTCAATTTCTTTTGCATCAATCATATTTTGAAGTGATGATATGCAATATACTATCAAATCAAAATCCGCTCTTTTTTTGCTTTTATCAAATGAATTCAAAATACTTATTTCTATATCATCACCATTCTCTATAGCTTTTGTATCATAAATAGCTAGCTTTGATCCACCGCACATATAATCAAATCTTTTTACTATTTCTTCTGTTATAGGTTGTCCTGCTCCAACCCTTGATAAATCACTCTCTGCAATATAATTCACAAGAGCACTTTTCCCTACTCCTGTTTTCCCCATAACTAATAAATTCAACGCAATTGCCATACTATCACCTCTTTTCCTCAAGTTTAAATGCTTCTTTTATTTCTATACTTTTTATATCTTCAATAATTTTATTATTTATATCTGTATTATTCATATCCTTTTTCATATCAAAATTTGATTTAATAACCTTTGCAACTTTTAATCCTAATTCTTTTGTCATACTTATAGCAATATCTTTTTCAACTCTAATATTATCTAACTCTTTATTTGACATAATAACTCCTCCATAAAATTATTAAATTATGCTATTATCCTTAAGTTTTTCTTTAATTTCTTCTCTCACTTCTTCCACTAACTCTTCCATTCTAGTAGCTATTGCTTCATAAATTATTCCATCTATTCTTGCTTCTATCTCATTAATAGCATGTTTAGGTTCAATCTCTGTAGAATCATCAACTGTAAAACTTGCTTCAATCACCATATCATCAATACTTAAATCTTTATCTGAAATATGATTTTTTCTAAGATTTTTATTTAATTTTCTAATTTTTTCATTTAATATTTTTCTTTCTTCTTGAAGTTTTCTAAGCTCAATTAAATCTAATCTTTGTTGTTTTAACTTAGCTTCTCTTTCTTTAATATCTTTTTCTGCTTTTTTTCTTTTCTCTTCTTCTCTAGCTTTTCTTTTTGCTTCTTTCTCTGCTCTTTCTCGTTCTTCTTCTTCCCTTCTTAAACACTCTTCCTCAGCTTTTACCCTTGCTTCTTCCTCTTTTATTAAACGTTCTTTCTCTAACCTTCTTTTTTCCTCTTCTTCTTCTCTTTTTCTCCTTTGCTGTTCAATCCTTGCCTCTTCTTCTGCTCTTAACTTTGCTTCCTCTGCAAGTTTTGCTTCTCTTTGTGCTCTTCTTCTTGCTCTTTCTTCTTGTCTTTTTCTTTTTTCCTCCGCAAGCCTTGCTTCTTCCTGTGCTTTTATTCTTGCTTCTTCTGCAAGTCTTGCCTCTTTCTCTACTCTTATTCGTTCTTCCTCTTCTTGTTTTTTTCTTGCCTCTTCTGCAAGCCTTGCTTCCTCCTGTGCTTTCACTCTCGCTTCCTCTGCAAGTCTTATCTTTTCTTCTTCTCTCCTCTTCTTCTCTTCTTGTGCCTCTTTTCTTAATCGTTCTTCTTCCTCTTTTTTTAATATCGCACGTACTTTTTCTCTTTTTATATTAATTAAATTTACAATATTTCTCTCTACAAGTTCTATAATCCTGCTACTTACCTCATCACTATGTGGATATAAAGATAAAATTTCACTAACCATATTTGTCTGAATATAAACAAGATCAGCCTCACTTAATGTTTCAACATCTAAATCATTAAATATGTTAATATAAAACTCAACAATATCATCACAAAGCTTATTTTTAAATGAATTATCTACTATCTGTGATTTCATAAATTTTATTTTACTATTTTCACTTAAGCAAGCTTTTATACCTTCAACTAAAACATCCCATTGGTTATATTTAGATTCAATTTCTAAATCCATAACTGATAATATGTTAATTGCTTCAATGTTGTAATCGATAATTGCCTTCATTTCACTTAGCTCTCTTAAATCAAGACTTTCAACATCTGTTAAGACTAAAACAAATTTATCGCTCTTTTTCCTAATTTCTTTTATTTTTTCTAACTCAAAAATATCTATTCTTTTATTTAATAAAGAAAGTCCATAAATAATACATTCATATTCATAATTTATATCTGATACACTTATTTCCTTACAATAAAATAAACTTACTTCTTTTTCTATATCTAAATTTTTCACCTTTGAATCACTTACTTTTGAATCACTTATCTTTAAATCATCTGCATTAAAATTTTTATCAAATAAGTTTTTTATAATTATAGAACTAGCATCTACACTTCCTAAAATAAGAAGTTTAGCTTTTGTTGAATTTTCTCTCAGTTCAATTAAAGACTTAATTTTATCTCTCTCAACTCCACTCATTTAATCATCTCCTAAAATACTTATAACTAAATTATACCAATATTATTTATTTTTTCCATTATTTTCAATAAATTTTGAATTTAAAATTTAAATTTTTTATATTTATATGTAAACATTTATTTATTTAATAACAAGAATTTTATTTCAAAATAAATTATAATAGTAATATGTATTCTATTTAAACTTAAGATAAAAAAGGGGGGAATAACATGTCACATTTTTTACCATTTATTATTATACTTATAATTCTTATAAAAACTATAAGAAGCAATACTAGTACTTCTCAAATAAGAATTAAACCAAGATCTTTTATATTATTACCTGTGCTTATAGTTTTATATCTTTATGGAATATTTGCTACTTCAAAGCATCTACCATTAAGCTATTATTTAGTATTTTTAATATCTGCTATTATAGGTGGATTTATAGGATATGCTAGAT
>JBOGAY010000125.1:0-3963 GCA_051655925.1 Sarcina sp.
CAACATATGGTTGTAACAATAATTTATAACATTGCACATGTAACATTACTGAACTTAACTTTTATTATTCGTATATCAGTTCCGTACATACTATCTAACTACTAATTCACACCTCAATTAGCAGAGCTTATGTTCACCCTTGTAAACTACCTACTATAAGAAAACTAAAACTTAAAGAACTATATCAGTTGTCCAATTTAGTCCCTGTAACTTTGTATCTATAAGTCTATAATCTTTAGAAAGATTATCTATTTCTTTTTGCTTCTCTGCAACATTAACAGTACTTAAAATCCTAATTTCCTTATTAGAATATCTATCAATCTTATCAGATGCGTTACTAAGAAAAGTCCTTAACACAGATAACTTTAACCCAAGTGTATCCCTTTTTGCAATCATATCAGAAATGCTCTCACCATCAATATATGTAGAACTGTTAGTCTTATTAATTGCCTTTATAACACTCTCAAGCTCATTAATGTTTAAATCTAACTCATTTAAAAGTAAACTTGGATCTTCTGAAGGTGCATCACCTTCTTGAATCTTTGCATTCTTAACTAATCTATCCTTTAAACTTGCAATTCTTTTCTGTAAATCCGCTCTTAAATTTAAAGCTTCAGCTAACTTCATCTAAATCATCCACCTTTTAAACTCTATTTTTTCTCTCACTCTTTATCTTGATCTTGATTAAATTATATCTATATCTAATTTAATATGAAATAAACTTGTAGTTTAAAACAAAAAAATCCTATTAAAATAAGAAAATATCTTAATAGGACTAATCTTAATTATTCAAATATCTCTTTTAAGTTTATTTTTAAATCTAGAAAAAACAACTGATGTATATTCATCGCTATTTTTATAATTTTAAGGTTGCTATAACCGGGTAATGATCTGATGGATATCCATCACCTATTTTTCTTTCATCAGTATAAAGACTTTCACAGTCAAATTCCTCACTTACTAATATAAAATCTATTATCCCCTCATCAAGAACTCCTGTAAAATTATGAAAAGTTCCTAAAATTTCATTTTCGATAACATCATATAAATTTATTACCTTAAACTTGTCATCTCTATAGTTTTTTATCACATTAAAAACTTCATCTGTCTTAATACAATTAAAATCCCCCATAATTAAAAAAGGTAATTTATTATCTAAATTATTCTTTTTACATCTATCTAAAATCAATTTAATTCCTTCAATTCTAGCCATTTCACTAACATTGTCTAAATGAGTATTATAAACCATTATCTCTTCTAAAGTTTCCTTATTTTTAAATCTACCATAAGTACATATTCTTTCACAGGCAGTATCCCAAGATTTACTTCCTACTACACTTGGAGTTTCTGAAAGCCAAAATTGCTCCCAATGCTTTACTTCAATTTTTTCTTTATCATAAAAAATTCCACAATATTCTCCTTGATTTTTTCCTTCTCTCCCTTCCCCAACATATGCATAATTCTCTAATCTATTTTCAAGATCTATAAGCATATGTTTTAAGCCTTCTTGTGTACCTACTATAATAGGATTATTATCTTTTATTACTTTAACAAGCTTACTACAACGATTGTTCCACCCATTTTCACCACTATCTATAAAATCATACTTTAAATTGAATGTCATAAAATTTTCTCTCATAAAAAATACTCCCCTTTTAAATTTACTTCTCACTTAACTTTACCATATTTTGTTATATTTTAAACTAATAAAACTATATAATTATTAGAAAAATTCTCTCAATTCTTCCTCTATAAACTTTGGAAGCTCAATCCCTGCATCAACAAAAATTTGCTTAAGACACAAAAACTTGTAAACAGGATCTTTTGTAATTTTATCTATTGATGCTTCAAACATTTTAGCCGTTTCAAAAGCTATTCTATAGCGTTCCATTTTCTCTGTACTAAACTTAGAATAAGCATATTCATTATGCACTACTTCTGTCTTTTCAACTCTTTCAGTAGGAAGCTGCGCACCTTCCATAACGTAGTAGCCTTTTTCTCTAAGCGTTGGCATCAAATCACTACCAATCCATTCTCTAAACTCAATCCCAAGGGGCATTTTTGTGTAAGCTAGGAATCTATATAAACCACTTTCATAAAATATAATTATTTTAGGAGTAAACTTCACTTCTCCTAGTACATCTGAAAATACCTCTTTAAATACTTTTAATTCCTCTCCAATTATAATTTCATAATCAATTCCTTGTTTAAGAAACTCTCTTTGTATACAATCTAAAACCGCTCTCCTTTTATTAGCATATCCAAAAAATTCTGCAATCTCGATACCAGTCCAACAAACTTTATCTTTCCAAATTAAATTATTAAGATTTTTGTTTTTAAATTTTTTCTTAATTAAATCATGCATTCCTTAGCACTCCTTTTTATTAAAACTTAGAGGTTGTGAGCAGAGTGCTCACGACCTCTACAAACCTTGCTATATCTAGCTTTAACCTGTGGATAACTTTTCAAAAGTCCTTTTTCTTAAAAAAACCACCTCGCTTTTTAAAACTTTTTTATTTACCTGTGGATAACTTTTTAATGATTTTTTCCACAGGCTTAACTTAAAAATTAAAATAAAAAAACCCCTAAAGATATTCAGCACTAAACTCTAATCAAAACTAAAACTTCCCATTAACTCCTCCTCTATAAACTTAGGAAGTTCAAGTCCTGCATCAACAAAAATCTGTTTAAAAAACAAAAATTTATAAATAGGATCTTGAGTAATTTTATCAATTCTAGCCTCAAAAAACTTAGCAGTTTCAAGAGCCATTCTATAACGCTCCATTTGTTCTGTACTAAACCTTAAATAGCTAGAATCATTATGTGTAGATTCTGTCTTTTCAAATTTTTCTATAGGCACTTCTACACCATCCATAATATAGTATCCTTTTTCTCTAAGAGTAGGCATTAAATCATTACCAATCCATTCTCTAAACTCAATCCCAAGGGGCATTCTTGTGTAAGCTAGGAATCTGTATAAACCACTTTCATAAAATATAATTATTTTTGGTGCAAACTTTATATCTTCTAATATTTCACCAAAGACTTCTTTAAATTCTTTTAGCTCTTCACCACTTAATGTTTTATAATCTCTCCCCTCTTGAAGTCTTTCTATTTTTATACAATCATTAATCGCTTTTCTTTTTTGAGCATATCCAAAATACTCAACGATATCGACTCCTACCCAACAAATTTTATTATCCCAAATTAAACTGTTAAGATATTGGTTTTTGAATTTTTTCACAATTAAATCATTTATTTTTCTCTTCCTCAACTTTTACAACTCCTCTTTTATTTTAATTTATAAGGTTGTTACAAATATGGGTACGACCTCTACAACCATTGCTATAGCTTCCTTTAGCTTGTGGATAACTTTTAGAAAGCCCTTTTTTATAATAAAATCACCTCACTTTTTTGAACTTTCTTTATCTACCTGTGGATAACTTTTTGATGATTTTTTCCACAGGCTTAACTTAAAAATTAAAATAAAAAAATCCCCTAAAGATATTCAGCACTAAACTAAAATACCTTTAGAGGATATACTTCAAAAATCATATAACATAACATCAAAATATTTCTCTATAAAAATCTTAAACTTAAATTGTATAAAAACTTGAAAAAAGAGTCATAATACAATAGAAGTCTTTGATTTTAGGATTCCTAAGATAGCACGAATATCTTTCGAATTTACAGGTGTTAGCGCACCTATAAAGTCATAGACTTTTTTATTCTGATAGCTAGTATTTCTAATATTTCTAAACAAGTTAGAAATAAAGAACTACACGCTCCTAGATAACTTTGACTAAACATTCAGAATGGCTAAAGCTCCTCCTGAATTGAGTCTCAGTTTATCTGATATTATATTGCCCTTTAATCCTAGGAATATACCTTTCTATAAATATTTATAGCTACTGCATTACTCTAATGTAATTCAGTAGCTATATTAATCGTTATTTTAACATT
>JBOGAY010000126.1:0-3455 GCA_051655925.1 Sarcina sp.
ATGGAATGCTACTCCTATAAGCCATACAACTTTTGCTACTGATGGAAGGTATGGTAATAAATACCCCATAAGAACAAATAATGCCATATCGATTGTAGGATAGAATCCTCCAAGTATTGGATCTTTCATTTCATTCCAAGTTTGTTTTGGATGAACTACTACTTTAATTGTTAATAATGATAATGCGCAAATTGCAAATATGATTGCTAAAGGTTTTAAAAATGTAACTCCATGTATAGCCCATACATTTGCAAGTGTCATGAATCCAAGAGATGTTCCTACAGCACCTATTGGAAATAATTTAGCTTTTAAAACGTAATTATTCATAATAAAAACTCCTTTCAAATTTTAATCTTTTGTTTTCCTATATGTAAATTCGTTAATTTTGTAAATCAAATGTAGTGTTCCTAACTACAATTTAATTATACGATAACTATATAGATAGGTAAAATATTAAAAAATAGTAAACATTATAACTAAATACTTATATGTAGTTACAATTAGTTCATTAATTTATGTAGAACTATAATTATAATTATAACAGATTTTATCTAAAGTTTAGAAAAAATCTGTTATAATTATATTTAACTTATTGATAATTTAAATATGTTGGTATAAAATATAATAAGATTAGAATAAATTAAAAACTAAGAATAGGAAGAGTATTTAAGAAAAACTTTTATAGAGAGCAATTGGGTGCTGGAAAATTGCAAAGAATCTTAAAGAAAATCACCTATGAGTTAGAAGCTGAACAGTTTTCTAAGTAAGCTATCTCGTTAGCCTGCGTTAAAGGATAGAGTATGAATGTACTTGAAATAAAAGCACTATTTGATAATGGTGTCTTTAACCTTAGGTGGTATAACGATGTAAGCTTCGTCCTTTTGGATGGGGTTTTTTTATTTATATATGATTATTTAAAGAAATGAAAGGAGTAAGTTTTATGTACAAAAAAGTTTCAGCTGCTAATGATTTTGTAGCAATGGAAAAAGGAATTTCTGATCTTTGGAAGAGCAGAAACGTAATAAAGAAAAACTTTGACTTAAATCAAGATGGAGAGTATTTTACATTTTATGATGGACCTCCAACAGCTAATGGGAGACCACACGTAGGTCATATCTTAACAAGGGTTATGAAGGATATAATCCCAAGATATAAAGTTATGAAGGGTTATAAAGTTATAAGAAAAGCAGGATGGGATACTCATGGATTACCTGTTGAGCTTGAAATAGAAAAGAAACTTGGAATTTCAGGAAAAGAACAAATTGAAGCTCATGGAGTAGAAAAGTTTGTTGAAGAATGTAAGGAAAGTGTTTTCACATATGTTAGCTTATGGGAAAAAATGACTGATCAAATTGGATACTGGGTAGATATGGAACATCCATATGTTACTTACCATAATCCTTACATAGAGTCAGTTTGGTGGGCTTTAAAAACTATGTGGGAAAAAGATTTATTATATAAAGGTCATAAGGTTATGCCTTACTGTCCTAGATGTGGAACAGGTCTTTCATCACATGAAGTTTCACAAGGATATAAAGATGTTAAAGATCTTACAGCAGTAGCTAAATTTAAAGTTAAAGGTGAAGAGAATAAGTACATTTTAGCTTGGACAACAACACCTTGGACATTACCTTCAAACGTAGCTTTATGTATTAATAAAGCTTACACATATGTTGAAGCTAAGCTTGAAGATAGTGATGAAATTTTAATAATGGCTAAAGATTTAGCACCAAAGATGCTTGGTGAAAACTATGAAATAATCAGAGAGTTTAATGGTTCAGAATTACTTGGAACAGAGTACGAGCAATTATTACCATTCCATACACCAACAGAAGGAAAAGCTTTTGTGGTTGTTCATGGAGATTATGTAACATTATCAGATGGTACAGGGGTTGTTCATATAGCACCTGCTTACGGGGAAGATGATAACTTAATTGGAAAACAAAATGGATTAGCATTTATTAACCTTGTTGATGGTAAAGGTGAATTCACAGAGGAAGTTACACCTTGGGCTGGAATGAACGTTAAAAAATGTGACGAAAAAATTTGTGCATACTTAGATGAAGAGAATAAATTATTCAAGAAAGAAAAGCACACTCACTCATACCCACACTGTTGGAGATGTGATACACCACTTCTTTACTATCCAAGAGAGAGCTGGTTTGTTGCTATGAGTACTTTAAGAGATAATCTTTTAGCTAATAATAACAAAATAAACTGGTATCCAGATAACATTAGAACAGGAAGATTTGGTAAATTCCTTGAGAATGTTATTGATTGGGGTATTTCAAGAGACAGATACTGGGGAACACCACTTCCTATCTGGGAATGTGAATGTGGTCATAGAGAATGTATCGGAAGTATTGAAGAGTTAAAAACAAAGAGTGCTAACTGTCCAGAGGACATAGAGTTACACAAACCATACATCGATAAAGTTCATTTAAATTGTGAGAAGTGTGGAAAAGAGATGACAAGAGTTAAAGAGGTTATTGACTGTTGGTTCGATTCAGGATCAATGCCATTTGCTCAATTACACTATCCATTTGAAAACAAAGAGTTATTTGAGCAAAACTATCCAGCTCAATTCATCTCAGAAGCTGTTGACCAAACAAGAGGATGGTTCTATACATTACTTGCTATTTCAACTGCTTTATTTGATAGAAATCCATTCGAGAACTGTATTGTACTTGGTCACGTTCTTGATAAAAAAGGTCTTAAGATGTCAAAATCAAAAGGAAATGTTGTTGACCCGTTTGATGTATTAGATGCACAAGGTGCAGATGCTACAAGATGGCATTTCTATACAGCTAGTGCGCCATGGCTTCCAACAAGATTCTCAGTTGATGATGTAGCAGAAGCTCAAAGAAAGTTCATAGGAACACTTTGGAATGTTTATTCATTCTACGTAATGTATGCTAATATTGATAACTTTAATCCAATGGATCATAAAGATTTCGTATCAGATAATGTTATGGATAAGTGGGTTCTTTCTAAACTTAATACTTTAATTAAAGAAGTAGAAACAGGACTTGATTCATATGACATAACAAACTCAGCTCTTAAAATTGAAGAGTTTGTAGATGAGTTATCAAACTGGTATGTAAGAAGAAACAGAGCTAGATTCTGGTCTGAAGATTTAACTGATGATAAGATTGGTGCTTACATGACATTATACAGAGTATTAACTACTCTTTGTAAGGTTGCTGCTCCATTCATACCATTTGTTACAGAAGAAATGTACCAAAACTTAGTTGTTGGTTTAGACAAAAATGCAGAAGAAAGTATCCACTTAACAATGTGGCCAGTAGCAGATGAGTCAGCTATTAATCCAGAATTAGAAGCTGAAATGGATCTTGCAGCTAAGATTGTTAAACTTGGAAGAAGTGCTAGAAATACTGCTAATAGAAAAAATAGACAGCCACTTTCAGAGATGTTAGTTTCAACAGATGCTCTTC
>JBOGAY010000127.1:0-9557 GCA_051655925.1 Sarcina sp.
ATGCTTATAATATTAGAGTTTAGTTTGCTTGTGAAAAGAAATTATAGTTCACTTAATGGACTTGCTCTATCGGCAGTTTTATTACTCATATTTAATCCGAATTATATTACAGATGTAGGGTTTTACCTTAGTTATTTTGCAACTCTTGGAATTTTGGTGTTTAGTAAAAAGTTTCATAGGTTATTATATTTTTTACCAGATTGTTTAGGAACTTCAATGAGTCTTAGTCTTGCAGCACAGGTTTTCATATATCCAATCATGATTATAACTTTTGGAGAATTTTCTCTTAATTTTATATTAGGTTCACTTATTTTAACGCCAGTAATATATGTATTATTGCCAATAGGTTTTGTATCTTTTATAATTTTTTTATTTGGTATAAGTATAGTTATTGTAGATAAGGCAGTATCAGTAGGATTTGGATTTTTTAATTTGATAATGGAATATTTAAAGTATTATGCAGTAGAGTCTTATTATTGTGATGAAGTTTTCGCAGTTATATATGTTTTAATTTTAATGTTTTTTTATTTTATTTATAAGGGGTATATAAATATTAAATATTACAAGCTTAGCTTTAGTTTTATGATTTCATTAATTTTTATGACATTTAATATATTTCCTGTAATATCTATATATAATCAAAAATTTAGTAACGCGATAATTATAGAAAAAGGATTTGAAAAGGTTGCGTACACTAATAGTGAATCAGAGTATTTTTTGGACAATATGAAAAAAGAATGTAATGTGAATAAAATAGAAAAAGTAAAAAAAGATACTCATATATACTTAGGTGATAAATCTATACTTTTAATAAAACCTGAGGTAGATAAGTCTTTTATAATGTTAAGAGACGATAATTATGGTATAATTGATTTGCTAAATAAGGATGAACGTATAGTTTTTATAAAAAATAGAATTTATATAGATGAAAGAGGAAAGTAAGAGTGATAGAGTTAGAGAGATTAGAAGAGGAGTTAAAAGCAGGTAAACTGAAAAATGCATATGTATTTTGTGGATTAGATGAAATACTTATAAAAGAAGCTATAGATAAAATAGTGAATAAATCAATTGATCCAAATTTTAAAGATTTAAATTATGTAAAATATGATGCTAGTGATTTAGACTATAATACTTTTATGAATGCTTGTGAGACATTACCATTCATGGCAGATAAAAGAGCAGTTGTTATTTCAAGAGCAAATTTTTTGAAAGATAAATGCGATAATGAGTCAAAAAGTTTTTATGAAAAAGCAAAAATATATTTTGAAAATCCACCAGAGAGTACGCTACTTATAGCATATTTTCTTTTAAATGATAAGAGAGATAGAGCAAATAAAGTTAAAAAACTTGCTAATCTTGAAAAAAAGGGATGTACTGTTATTTCGGTAGAGAAGCCTAAGGGTGCAAGATTATATAATAGGATAGAATCAATTTTTAGAGAAAAAGGAAAAGAGATTGGTAAAGTTGAGCTTAAATACTTTAGTGAGCTTGTACATAGTAATTTTGATATCATTGAAAGAGAAATTGATAAGCTTGTAAATTACACACAGGGTAGAGAAATAACAAAGGCTGATATAGATATTATGAAGCAATCTAATAGTGAAGATGATATATTTGATTTAATAGATTTAATTTCAATGAAGAAACCTAGTAAAGCAATAGATCTTATGAATGAATTATTTAATAAAGGGGAAGAACCTTTATCTGTTTTAAGGCTTGTACAAGGACAATTTCAAAAGTTATATACAATTAAAGTAGCTTCTAATGCAGGGATGAGAATAGATGAAATTTCTAGAGAAATGGGGCTTCCAAATTTTATTGTAGATAAGCTTTCAAAACAAGGAAGAGGTTTTTCAGATGTTGTTATAAAAAAGGCTCTTAGTTTAACCCTTGAAACAGAAAAGAGATTAAAGAGTAAATCACATTTGAATAAAAGAACTGAAATGGAAGTTATGATAATTAATATTTTAGTTTAAATAATAAAAAAGAAGTGCTGTTTTATAAAACGAGCACTTCTTTTTTTAGAAGAACTTAAAAACATTCTCTCTAAAAAAGAAAGGTGTTAGACATCTAACACCATCACAATTAAGCCATAGCATTTAACTTGCTTGCTAATCTTGATTTCTTTCTAGCAGCCATGTTCTTATGTACTATACCTTTGCTTACTGACATGTCTAATGTTCTAGCAGCAGCAGTGTAAAGAACTTTAGCTTCTTCCATATTTTTAGCTTCTACAGCTACTTCAAATTTCTTTATAGCAGTCTTAAGAGCTGATTTAAGCATCTTATTTCTTAAAGTCTTAGTAGCAGTTACTTTGATTCTCTTTTTAGCTGATTTAATATTTGCCATTCTAGTTCACCCCCTTCAAATTTTAACATATGTACAGTTTGGGGAAACTGCACACGAGTTCATTATTTAACAAAGGTAATTATAGCATTTAAAGAATATAAGTTCAAGTGATTTTTAAAATTTAAAAAACATAAATATGTAGCAAATTGGACAAGATAAGATTGTAAGTATCAAAAAACTTTAAAGTAGGTGTTTTTATGTTTAATGTACGAACAGATTTAGCAGTAGAGAAGAGAGAACTGTATGAAAAACGCTTTAAAAGAGAAATTGATGGAATAATAATTGAGGAAGAACACATAGATGATGTGAAAGTAACCACCGTAGATATAATAAATGATGATGGTGCAAAGAAAATGGGTAAAGGTGTAGGGCGATATATAACTATAGACATGCCTATTTGTACGAGCTATGATATAGGGCTAAAAGAATCAGTTTCACATATTCTTGCTGGAAGTTTAGAAAAAATTATAAATTTGAAAGATGATGATGTAGCTTTAGTTGTTGGTCTTGGAAATTCGGGAGTAACTCCAGATGCTTTAGGACCAAAGGTAGTAGAAAAAATAATAATAACTAGACATTTAAATAATCTTATGTCAGATGAAATCGAAGAAGATTTAAGATCAGTCTGTGCAATTAGCCCAGGTGTTCTTGGTACAACAGGTATAGAAACAGCAGAAATAATTAAATCGCTTGTGGATAAAATTAAACCAGCGCTTGTAATTTGTGTAGATGCACTTGCTTCAAGAAGCATTTCAAGAGTTTCAAGAAGTATTCAGGTTTCTGATACGGGAATATCACCAGGTGGAGGAGTTGCAAATAAAAGAATGGCAATTAATGAAGAAACACTTGGAATTCCAGTTATAGCTGTGGGAGTTCCAACAGTAGTAGATGCTGGGACAATAGCAAATGATGCAATAGATTTAGTTATTGATGAAATGATAGAACAATCAGAAAATAAAGAATTTTATAAAATGCTTAAAAATATAGATAAAATGGAAAAATCAAATATGATAAGAAGACTTTTAAATCCATATGTAGGAGATTTAATGGTCACACCAAAGGAAATTGATGAAGTTGTTGAATGTATTGCAAGGATTGTAGCGAATGGAATTAACATAGCACTTCAACCTAATATGGATTCACAAGAAATTTTAGATTTTTCAATTTAGTTTAACATAATATTTTATCCCTCCTCATATATATGAAGGTATGAAGGAGGGATTATTTGTGATGCAAAAAAGTATCAGAAAGAAACAAGATTTCCCTGTAGGTGGATTTTTATTTTTAGGTGTATCTATAATTTTTATGGTTAGATTTGTGAATGTCGCTTTACAGAATGATTTAGGAGGAACACATGCTTATGTTCAAATTTTGAATTTAGGAATGCCTCTTGTAGAGGGGACTTACTATGATGAACGTGCATATGAGGAATCTAATGTAACTATTAGTGGTTTGATCAAAGAAACTTTAGGCATAAATAGTATAGATCCAACTACAATACTTGCTATGGAAATTCCAAGGTTTAACAAGTTTAATGAAGTTGAGTTTGTTAAAAATGATACTCCGATAGAAAATAAAGAAGGTGTAGATTCTTTTGTTTTAGATGATGGAAGTATAAAAAAAGAAGAAAAACCAGCAGCAGGAGAAGCTGATCCACTTGGAATTAGAAATCCAGATATAGTGAAAAAATTAGATCAGACCAATCCACAAATACTTATGTATAATGCACATACAACAGAGGCAATTGGTCAAGGAAGGAATCTTATAGAAGATAAAACAAAAAATATACAAGGTGTGACAGAACTTATAGAAAAGGAATTAGAAGAGTATTATGGGATTGCAGTCATTTTTGATAAGACAAAACATGATGTGTTTTATGAACAGTCCTATCAAAGAGCAAAGGAAACATTATATCAATATAAAGAAAAATATGGTGAAAATCAGTTCAATTTAGTTATAGATGTTCATAGAGATGGTGTTGTACCTATTAATGGTGTTATCACAGATAGGTTAAAAAATGCAGTTACAACAAATATTAATGGAGAAAATGTTTCAAGAATAATGTTTGTTGAGACATCAAACAGTGGACCAGAAAATTATGCAACTACAACTGAAATAAATAAGCGAATGATAGATAAGTCTAATGAACTATTCCCAGGGCTTGCTAGATATGTAAGAAAGACAGAGAGAGGGCTACAAAAATATAATCAGGAAGTTTTCAAGAATTCTACATTAATAGAAATAGGAGCAGAAATAAATACACCAACAGAATCACAGGCAGCAGCTAAATATGTAGCAAGACTTATAGCAGAAGAGATACATTACCAAGAAAATAATTAGTAAAATAAAAATTTAGGTAACATAATATTTTATCCCTCCTCATATATATGAATGTATAAAGGAGGGATAATTTGTGGTACAAAAAAGTGTCAGTAAAAAAAGGAATTTCCCTGTAGGTTTACTTTTGTTTTTGTGTGTAACTTTATTTTTTATGGTGAGATTCGTTAAAATAGCCTTAAATAATGATCTTGGTGGTTCTCATGCATACATACAAATTTTAAATTTAGGGATGCCTCTTGTGGAAGGGACATATTATGATGAAACTGCTTATGAAGAATCAATAGTAACAATTGAAAGTTTAGTTAAAGAAACTTTAGGTGTTGATAAAATAAATCCAAGTACAATTCTTGCAGTTCAAATTCCGAGGTTTGGAGATTTTAATCAGTTTGCTAAAAATGAAATAAAAACAGAAGAAGATATAAATTCTTTTGTTTTAAATGATGATAGTATTAAAAAAGAAGAAAAACCAGAAGTGGTAGAGGCAGATCCAAGTGGAGTTAGAAATCCGGCTATAGTTAAAAAGCTAGATCAAACAAAGCCAGGTGTTCTTCTTTATAGTTCACATTCAACAGAAGCTTTTGGGCAAGCAAAAAACTTTGATAATGATCCAAATAAAAATATAATAGGTGTTGGAGAACTTATTGCAAAAGAGTTAGAAGAGTATTATGGAATAGCAGTAATACATGATAAAACAAATCATAGTACTTTCTATGAACAAGCTTATAGTAGGTCAAAGGAAACTTTATATCAATATAGAGATAAGTATGGAGCAAATTATTTCGATTTAGTTGTAGACCTTCATAGAGATGGAGTAGGAAGAGATAAAAAACATGTAGTGACAGGAAATATAAATGGAGAAAATCTTGCAAAATTGATGTTTGTAGATACGATGAATAGTCCAAACTTTAATAATACACATGCAATAAATGAACGAATGATGCAAAAATGTAATGAGTTATTTCCAGGGCTTGGTAGAACTATAAGAACAGCTAATAATGGAAGAAGTAAATATAATCAAGAAGTTTTAAATAATACAACGCTAATAGAAATTGGTGCAGAACCTAATACTGTAGCAGAGGCTAAGGCAACAGCAAAATATGTAGCGAGACTTATTGCTGAGGAAGTTCATTATAGAGAAAATAATAGATAAATTGAATAAAATATAAAAAAATGGACACTCTTATAGATAGGTTAATCTAGGGGGTGTTTTATTTTGAAAAAAGTTATAACTACAATAATAGTTTTTATGACAGTAATATTATTTATAGGGAGCTTTTTAGCAATCAATAAGGAAGCTACAGAAGCTTTTAATAGTAGTAAATATGAAAGAAATAATATCGATTATGAAGAGATAAAAGAAGATATAGGACTAGATTTAGAGAATTTAAGTAAGGATGAAAGCTTTATTAAAACATATGATACAAAAGATGGATTTATAGTTGTATTTGGAGATTATAAAATTAATTTAAGTGAAACAGTAATTGGAAGTGTGTTTTTAAAATTTATGGATACAATAACGTTAGGGATTGATAATTTTAAGGACTTTGTTTATGACCTAGTATGTTAAAAATATAATGCTAACATTTATAATATAAGTTGTGGTATAATCTAACTTGACTTATTTTACAATGGGGGTGAACACTGTCCGAAATTAAAAAAATAAAGGACAGATTGAAGTATGGATAAAAAGAAATTTATTAGAAACTTTTCAATAGTAGCACATATTGACCATGGTAAATCAACACTTGCAGATAGACTCCTTGAAAAGACAGGAACTTTAACTCAAAGAGAGATGGAGCAACAGGTTCTTGATACTATGGAGCTTGAAAAAGAGAGAGGTATAACTATCAAATCTCAAGCAGCTAGACTTATCTACAAGAGAGAAAATGGAGATGAATATATTTTAAACCTTATAGATACTCCAGGACATGTAGACTTCACATATGAAGTTTCAAGAAGTCTTGCAGCTTGTGAAGGAGCAATACTTGTTGTTGATGCGACTCAAGGAATTCAAGCACAAACACTTGCTAACTGTTATCTTGCTTTAGATAATGATCTTGAAATAGTGCCAGTAATCAATAAGATTGATTTACCAAGTGCTAGATCAGAGGAAGTTAGACAAGAAATCGAAGATGTTATAGGTGTTGTGGCAGAAGATTGTCCACTTATATCAGCTAAAACAGGTCTTAATATAGAAGATGTTTTAGAAGAGATAGTTGAAAAGGTACCAGCACCAGAGGGAGATGAAGAGGCTCCTCTTAAAGCTTTAATATTTGACTCATACTACGATAGCTATAAAGGTGTTGTATGTTATGTAAGAGTTAGAGATGGAAGAGTTAAGCAAGGTACAAAAATTAAACTTATGGGTACAGAAAAAGAATATGAAGTTACAGAAGTTGGGGTGTTTACACCAGGTATGTTCCCAGTTAAAGAACTTGCAGCTGGGGAAGTTGGTTATGTAACAGCTTCTATCAAAAATGTTAAAGATGCCAGAGTTGGTGATACTATAACATATGCAAATAATCCAACAGATGCACCGCTTCCAGGATATAAACCAGCAATGCCAATGGTATTCTCAGGCATATACCCAGTAGACGGTTCTAAGTATGATGAGCTTCGTGAAGCTTTAGAAAAACTTCAAATTAATGATGCTGCTCTTACATTTGAGCCAGAAACATCACTTGCTTTAGGTTTTGGATTTAGATGTGGATTCCTTGGTCTTTTACATATGGAAATTATGCAAGAGAGAGTAGAGAGAGAATTTAACCTAGATATTATAACAACTGCACCATCAGTTATATATAAAGTAACTAAAACTAATGGAGAACAGTTTGATTTAACAAATCCAGCTAACCTTCCAGATCCTTCAGAGATTGCAAAAATGGAAGAGCCAATGGTTAAAGCTTCAATAATAGCACCTTCAGATTATACAGGAGCTATAATGGAACTTTGTCAACTTAAGAGAGGAAGATATATCGATATGAGATATATTGAAGAAACAAGAGTAGTTATCGAGTATGATATGCCTCTTAATGAAATAGTTTATGATTTCTTTGATACTCTTAAATCAAAAACAAGAGGATATGCTTCTCTTGATTATGAACTTAAAGGATATGAGGAATCAGTTCTTGTTAAGCTTGATATACTTCTTAATGGAGATATAGTTGATGCATTATCAATGATTGTTCCAGAATCAAGTTCATATAATAAAGGTAGAGGTATAACAGAAAAACTTAAAGAAATTATACCAAGACAAATGTTTGAGGTTCCAATCCAAGCAGCTATCGGGAACAAAATTATAGCTAGAGAAACTGTTAAAGCTATGAGAAAAGACGTTCTTGCTAAATGTTATGGTGGAGATATTTCAAGAAAGAAAAAGCTTTTAAACAAGCAAAAAGAAGGAAAGAAGAGAATGAGACAGGTTGGAACTGTAGAAGTACCACAAGAAGCATTCATGTCTATCCTAAAAATAGATTAATTAGAGAAGAGTTCTACGAAAGTAGGACTCTTTTTTTGAAATAAATTTTAAAAATATGTAAAGTAGTTATAAATCGCACAATTCGTAAATATATTATACAGAAGTATTTAAAAATATATATTTTAGGATGAGGTGTGTTATGAAATTAGAATTAAGAGATGCTAGTATTAAGTGTAAAAAACTTAGAAGAAATAATATTGCAACAGGAAGTTTAAGAAAAAATGGTAAAGTAATTCCTGTATCAATAAAAGGTTCAGATATTGATAAGTATGCTAAAAAGTATGGTGTTGAGAAAAATATAACTTTAGAATTTGAAGGAAATGAAATTGAAGTTAAAGTTCTAAATGTTGAAAGACATATGTTAGATCACAATATCACAAATATAGATTTTGAAACTGTTGTTTAGTTTTAAAATATTAAAATGTCTCTAATAAAAGAGGCATTTTTTTGGTTAAAAATATATCAAATTGGACATGCTAGTAAAAGAAAGGTATGTATAACTTGTTTTTTATATGCTTTTTGTAAATGTGACAAATACAAGTACTTATTATATAGTTAAGGTATAGAAAAAATTAACTATGGAGGAATAAATGAAGAATATATCATTATATATACATATACCTTTTTGTGATCAAAAGTGTCACTATTGTGATTTTCCATCTTTTGCAGGAAAGGGAGATTTAAAAGACAGATACATAGATTCCCTAATTAAAGAAATTAACCAAAATATAAATGGTTATATAAATGGTTATATAATAGATACTATTTTTATAGGAGGAGGTACTCCAAGTTCACTTTCAGCAGCTCAACTTGAAAAATTACTTATTAATGTAAATAATTTTGAATTTGCAAATGATATAGAATTTACAGTTGAGTGTAATCCAGGAAGTATAACTAAAGAGAAGCTAAATGTTATGAAAAAGTACGGAGTTAATAGGTTATCTATGGGGCTTCAAGCGGTTCAAAATACTTTATTAAAAGACCTTGGAAGAATTCATAGTTATGAGGTGTTTAAAGAGAACTTTGCTTTAGCAAGAGAGTGTGGCTTTGAAAACATAAATGTAGATTTAATGTTTGGGCTTCCAAAGCAAAAAGTATCAGAGTGGAAAGAAAGTTTAGCTATGATATGTTCATTAAACCCTGAACATATATCAGCTTATAGTCTCATTATTGAGGAAGGTACAAGATTCAATAAGTTATATGAGGCTGATAAGTTAAAGCTTCCAACAGAAGATGAAGAAAGAGAAATGTACCATTTAGCTAAAGAAACTCTTTTAAAAAATGGTTTTAGTCAATATGAAATTTCAAATTATAGTAAAGAAGGTTTTGAATGTAGACATAATATTGCTTATTGGAAAATGAATAACTGGCTAGGTCTTGGTAGTGCAGC
>JBOGAY010000128.1:0-7492 GCA_051655925.1 Sarcina sp.
ACAACGCAGGCATACCCTGTTGAATCTGTTTGTGTTGGTGCAGATAATAGCACCTTATTATTATTTGTATTTATGTTATGATTTACTGCTGTACCAGCCCCTACTCCAGCCATTGTAGCTATCATAGTTGCTGATACTAACATTCCTATAATTTTCTTTTTATTCATGTAAAATCCCTCATTTGTAAAATATTTCTATAGTAAGTTTACTAGAACTTTTTTCAAAATAAGTTACAAATATGTAACACAAAGTTCAATGCTTTCCACTCTATACTATCGAAAGTATAGAAATTTATATAAATTTTAATGTACACCATATAATATATTAAATCATTTTATGATTATTTTATTTAGAGGTAATTCTTAATTTACTTTGTTATAATTAAATTGATAACTTTATAACTTTTTATAGTTATTAAATTTAAGGAAATTAAAAATGAAAAAAACAATTGGAATTTTTGCTCATGTTGATGGTGGTAAAACAACATTTTCAGAGAGTTTATTATATAATACAAATGTTATTAAAACTAAAGGAAGGGTTGACCATAAAGATACATTTCTAGATAGTCACTCTATTGAAAAAGAAAGAGGTATTACAGTATTTTCTGATATTGCAATCTTTGATTATAAAGATGATAAATATTTTTTAATTGATACCCCGGGGCATGTAGATTTTTCACCTGAAATGGAGCGTTCTATAAGTGTGCTTGATTATGGAATTTTAATTATAAGTGCAGTTGAAGGAGTGCAAGGACATACTATTACAATTTGGGAATTGCTAAAAAAATATAATATTCCAACATTTATATTTATAAATAAGACTGATAGAGCTTCTGCTAATGTAGGTGAAACTCTTGAATCTTTAAGATATGAACTTACAAAGGATATTATCTATATGGAAAATGAAACTTTATCTAAGAATGCTATTGAGGCTATTGCTGGAAACTCGTAAAGACACATTAACTACAACATAATAGCTTAAAGGCTATAAGTGTGAATGTTACGAAAGTAAAAAAAATAATGTGTATAGCATAAGGTTAAATCCTAAGTGCAGTATAATCGACAATCAGCAGCTAAGACCGAAAGGTAAAGTTCAACGACTATCCCGTTAGGGAGTACACTATAAGCGATTGATAGTGGAAGTGGAGGATGCCTAAAACGTATTTATATGAATGGCAGTGATATAGTCTACGCTTGTATGAAAGTATAAGAAGTTCATAGGAGAACTGTTATAGCAGTAGCGAGTTATAATGAATGGTATAAAATTTATAATGTTCTTTGAAAATTTTATAAAATCTTATAAAACACTCCTAACTTGGATATAATTTATATGTAAGGAGGTGAGTGAAAGTGATTAAGTCAATGAAAATTAGACTATTTCCAACTAAAGAACAGGAAATATTAATGTTTAAAACAATAGGATGTTGTAGATTTACTTATAATTGGGCTTTAAATAGATGTAATGAATTATATAATCAGGGAATTAAATATAGTATATCTGATATAAGAAAAGACTTTACAAAACTAAAAAAAGAAGCAGATTATATTTGGTTAAATAAAGTTTCTAATACATCTATGGTGGAAGCTATGAGAAATCTTGATAGAGCATTTAAAGATTTTTTCAAAAAGAAAAGTAATTATCCTATATTTAAAAGTAGAAAGAAATCAAGACAATCTTTTTATGTAAGATATGATGCTTTAGCATTTGAGAAGAATTTATGTAATATTCAAAAGATAGGAAAAGTTAGATTTAAAACTAATTATAAAATTCCTACTTGTAGTTATAGTAATCCTTATTGTAGTTATGACGGACTATATTGGTATTTAAGCTTCGGTGTCGAGCAAAACGAAAATCAAGTTGAGCTTAACAAGGACTTATCAATAGGCATAGACCTTGGAATAAAGGATTTAGCAATTGTAAGCCATATAGATAAACCAATTAAAAACATTAATAAAACTAAAAAAGTGAAAAGTTTAAAGAAAAGACTTAGAAGATTACAACGACAAGTTAGTAGAAAATATGAAGTAAATAAAGTAGGTGCTAAATATTATAAAACTCAAAATATTATAAAGCTAGAAAGAAAAATAAAATTAATTCATAGAAAACTAGCAAATATAAGAAATAATCATCTACATCAAGCAACGAATAAAGTAGTTAAATTACGGCCTTATAGAGTTGTGGTAGAAAATCTCAATGTTAAAGGTATGATGAAGAACAAGCATTTAGCAAAAGCAATTGCAGAACAAAAGTTTTATGAGTTCATAAGACAAATGGAATATAAATGTAAGTTCAATGGAATTGAGTTTATTAAAGCAGATAGTTGGTATCCTAGTAGTAAAAATTGCAGTGCATGTGGAAATTATAAGCAAGATTTAAAACTTAAAGATAGAGTTTATAAATGTAACTGCTGTGGTTTTATATGTGATAGAGATAAAAATGCTTCATATAATTTATCTAACTATAAATTAGCATAGTATCACCTAAAAGATAATGCTAATATGTACCCTGCGTTGTGGGGGAATTTAAGCCCTTGGAAAAGTAGAAATGTTCTGCTTTTGAGTAAGTCATTCTGATGATTTGCTTAGAGTTATATCAAACCAAAGTAGCTTTTAGTAAAATGGGACTCTGTGAATAGGGAAATATAAGATTTTATAAAGTTTTTATAGATATTTATAGATTTTATACAACGGTCCTGTAAAAACATTTATGAAATACCCTTTAGAATTTGTAAGTTTCACAAAAGGTAAAGGAAATCTTAACCTAACATTTGATGGATATGACTTCTGTCATAATGAAGAAGAGGTGATTGAAGAAATCGGATATGATAAAAATGCTGACATTGAATATACAAGTACTTCTATCTTCTGCTCTAAAGGACAATCTTATCTAGTTGAATATGATAAGGCTAAAGAACATATGCATTGTGAAATCAAAACTTTATAAATAAATTCTCTATAAAGTTAATAACAAACAAGGGCTATATAATTAAGTGGAATACTTCCCATAATTATATAGCCCTTGTTATTTAAAAATTATGATTGTTCAATTTTTTAATCCTCTATTTTAGTAATCTTATAGCCTTCCTTTTCTAATAAATCAAGCACACTACCTTTGCCAAGCAGTATGCACTAAGTATAACAGCAGGCTTTTTCCCCCTTTCTAGAAGCTCATTAATTTTAGTTACAAAGTTTTTTGATCTTTCTATCATAACTTTTTCATACACTTCACTTTCATCTTTGATAGTTTGTACTTTTTCCATTATTTTTGCTTCATCTCCATTTACAAAAGCCTGAAAATCTTCTTTAAGTTTTTTAACCTCATTTTCAAGTGAAATATCATCTTCTTCATATGTATTTAAAAGTTCTTTCATTGTTTGATCTGATTGTATTACATCCATAATTTCAAATAATTCTTCTACCGTTTCAAAACTGATAACTTCGCTCCCAAGCTCTTTATACTTATCGCTTAAAACTGTACTTAATCCATCATTCATATGTTCTGCCTTATTATAAACCTCATTATTAAGAGTTATAATAAGACCTGCTGGAGTCAAATAATCTACCATGTTATAATGAGTTCCAAATCTCTCTAATAATCCATCTAATTTTTCAAGTTCTTCATCTGCAAAAAATTCTTTTAATCCATCTTCTTCCACAAAATACTTTTCATTATTTATTGCTTTTACCGCTTTCATTATTTCAGGATTTGATCCATCTATGTCCATTGCTAAAACATCTGTCTTATCAATTATTTCTTTTATCTTATCAGTTAAGAAGAAAGTACTTTTAGGTGCTAATTCAATATCAGCAATTAAATAAACTGTTTTATCACCTTTCTTAGCCTCAAAAGTAAAACCTTTAGGTTCAATTAGGTCTATTATCTTATCTGTTCCTTTACTAAATCCCCCAAGTAAAATAACTATTAGGAATGTTCCAACACATATACTTATCATATTTATTTTTTTCATACATCCCTCTATAAATTCAATATTTTACCATTAATTATAACATATTTTTCAATAAATATTTATAAAAACTTAAAATTCGAAATAAAAAGTGACTAACTATCAGTTACTCACTCACAAAAAAATAAAGTAGCTAGATTTTTCTAACTACTTCTATATAAACTAAATTATTTATTCTGCTTAAAGTCTGATCCAAGTAACATTTTATTCATTTGAATTCCTCTGTTACCTATCACTACACTAATTTCTTTTAATCCTACTTTTATTTTACCTAACATATACTCCTCCTCTACTTTTATAATATTGTTTGATTTAACATATTATATCATAGATATCCCCAAAGAGTATATGTTAATATTTGATATCTCTTTTATTATTCAAATATTTATTCACAATAATCTTCTAATATTTCTTCATATTCTAAATTAAAACTTGCCTCTTCTAACATTTTAAATATTTCTTCCATGAATATTCCTCTCTTGCCTGATATACTGCAAGTAGGACTTTGATTTATTCCTATTATTTTTTTAACTTCATATCCATTCTCTCTATATTGTTTCAAGTCTTCTAAAATAGGGATAAATAGATTTTTGCATAATTCTCTATACTCTTTTGTATCATATTCTTCTTTGCTTTGTCCCTTTCTTTTAATACCTAAAAACTTAAATTCTGGGCATGGTAATTGTATTATCCCTAATCCACTACTCAAAATCTCCTCTACTATTTTAAATCCACCTTTTGCTCTTGCAAGACCCTCAACTACAGAATTTTGATTTAAAACGCAATGACTTACTATAACTAACTCTTTTGATCTTTTCATTTTTATTGCTCTCCTTCTATTTTATGGTATAATACTTTTGGTTCTTATATAAAATTATACTACTAATATATTTTATATAATTTAAAAATTTTTTTAATCTAAGGGGGACATTATGAAAAATTTAAAAACTAAAACACTTATTCTTTGTTCTATTGCAATAGTTTTAAATATTATTCTTGGAACTATAACTTCAGCACTTAAACTTCCGTTTTATTTAGATACAATAGGTACTGTTTTTATAGCATTATTTTTTGGTCCATGGCTTGGAGCAAGTGTTGGTGGTCTAACAAATATAATAACAGGTATGCTTTTTAATCCATCTGGGATTCCTTTTTTACTTGTAAGCGTTGCAGTTGGTCTTATAGTAGGATTTATAGGTAGAACTTTCAAATTTTCTTTGCCTGTTGCAATTGTAACAGGACTTATTCTTAGTATAGTTTGTCCTTTAATTGGGACACCAATAGGAATTTGGGTTTATGGAGGACTTACAGGAACAGGTCTTGACTTTCTTTTCATGTTTCTTAAAGAATCTGGACAAAGTATTTTTGCAGCATCATTTGTTCCAAAAGTAATAAATAACTTACTTGATAAAATAGGTACTTGTGTTATGATCTATTTCATGCTTCAACACTTACCTAAATCATTAAAAAAAGAAAGCACAAATGCTAATGTTTTATAAAAGCATTACTTATTAAATAAACAAAATAGTGCCATATCAAATTAACTTGATACGACACTATTTTTTCTACACATTTATAGCTTTTCTATATATATTTAAATATATTATTACTGCATTTATTAATAGCAGTCCCGCTGTTATAAAGAATATATATTTTATTCCAAGAAATGCTGCAATTTGCCCACCTAAAAATGATCCTATAAACATCCCAACATATTGGAACATCATATTAAACCCTAATGTTCTAGCTGTAAGTTCTTCACTAGTTGCTCTTTTTATCATAGCATTTATTCCTGGTACTATTCCTGCTGTTGCAAAACCTAAAATTAATCTTAATCCCGTTAACTCCCAAACATTGCTTACAAATGCTTGTGGAATATAAATAATTGCTGATGCTATTACTGCTATCAAAATTATTTGTTTTGTTCCTATTTTATCAGATAATCTTCCAAGCACAGGAGATGCTATGATACTCCCAAGCCCTGTTATTGAAAATGCTAATCCTGAAATTAAAGCTAAATCTTTTATATTCCCTGTCAGTAAATTTATATATTCAGTCATCATTGGCTCTATAGAGAAAAGAGATACTCTTAATAAAAATCCTGTTATAAATAAAGATAAGATAAGACTTTTATTAGGAAGTAGTTTCCATAGCTTCACAACACTTAAGTTATTTGTTTTTATAACTTTAAAATCTTCTTTCACAAAGAATACTGTTGTTAAAAATACAATAAATAAAAGTCCCCCTATTATGAAAAATACATTTCTTATTCCTATATTATCAGCTAAATATCCGCCAACTAAAGGTCCTATTAATGAACCTGAAACTGTCGCTGTAGATAATATCCCAAGAGCCCAACCAACATGCTTTTTATCAGTTTGCGTTGCTATAAGAGTGATACAAGCTGTTGTATATCCAGTAACAGCACCTTGAAGAACTCTTAATGCTAAAAGTTCATAAGCATTAGTACAAAATCCTGTAAGAAAAATAGTAATCCCCATTCCAAGACATGCTCTTAGCAATATAGGTTTTCTTCCATATCTATCAGACATTTTAGCCCAAAGTGGTGAAAATAATCCTGCAACAAGATAAGTCACCCCAAATGCAATTCCTGAAATTGTATCAATATTCCCTTGACTTTTTACACCTAATTCTTTTATAAATATTGGTAAAAAAGGTGCTATCTCACTAAGTCCTATCGCTGTAATGAATGCTCCAAACCAACAAACAAATAAATTTCTTTTCCAAGTTTCCATAAATCCCTCTCTTATTTCTTCTTTTGTTATTAAAATTAATCGTATTATTATATCATATTTTAGAAATTGAAAATCAATTTCTAAATTAAATTTTCAAAAAGAAACTCTAGACTATATCCATAATCTAGAGTATTCCCTTAACTTACTAAATCTATTTTTAAATTTCTTTGCTTTTTAGCTTCCTTCATTAATAGAAGTATACTAAATATTCCTGATAAACCATTTGATACTGGCAGAACTAACCATACTCCCATAAGTCCTAAATGAAAAACATTCGGAAATATATATAAAAATGGTATAAAGAAAATTACTCTTCTTAGAAGTGATAACATTAGTGATTCTTTAGCTTTTCCTATTGCTCTATAATAAGATATAGACATAAAATATACTCCAAGTAACGGCGTAGCAAGTAACGCCATTATTAAAATTTTAGGTGCATAATTTATTATATTTTTTTGACTTGTAAATAAATAAACAAGATCTTTTGAAAATATAATCATTAAAATTGCCGCTGTAGTTGCAAAAATTGTTGTGTATATTATTCCCCAAGTTACAGTTCCCTTAACTCTTTTTAAGTTTTTAGCACCATAGTTAAAGCCAATGATTGGTTGTGATCCTCTTGAAAAACCACCAACTGATATTTGAATAAAGGAAGTTAATTTATATACTATTCCATAAATTGCAATATCATAATTTCCGCCATATGCAAATAAGCTTTTATTTAAAAGCATAATTGCTATACTACCTGTAAACTGATTAGCAAAAGTTGAAA
>JBOGAY010000129.1:0-7987 GCA_051655925.1 Sarcina sp.
TTTTCTATCCTATTGAAATTTTTTGAGCTTTCCCCTCTATGCTTATACTTTCTAAGTATTTTTTTGGCATAAAGCATAATTACTGATGTTATTGGAGTTGCTAAAACCATTCCTATCACTCCATATATAGCACCACCTACAGTTATTGCTAAAAGAATAACTGCTGGGTTAAGTCCTGTTTTATTTCCTATTAATTTTGGTTGGATAAACCAAGAATCAAACTCATGATATACTTCTAAGAAAATTAAAGTTATTAATGCTGTAGAAAAATGTCCTGTAAATAAACATATAAAGAAAACAACTACCATACCTATATACGGTCCAATAAACGGAACTAAATTCATCGCAAACATTATTATAGCTAGTACTATTGTATAATTAGCACCTATAATAGTTGTCCCAACAAATGCAACAGCTCCCATAATCGCTGAGTCTAAAATACAAACTCTTAAATATGTTCCTATATTAGAATCTAAAATCCTAACAAATTCTATTATTTCATCACCTATTTTTGTTCCACAAACAATTAAAGTTACTTTTCTTGTAGCATTTAAAAATCTTTGTTCATCTCCAATAATATAAATAGATATTAAGAATCCTAAACAGAAGTTAACAATCACTCCTGTAAAACTTGCAGCACTACTAATAACTTCTTTTATTAAAGATTGGAAACTAGTTGAACTAGGATTTAAATATTTACTTGCAAGTGTGTCTATATGTAGAGAATGTAAAATTACTTGTGCTTTATCTTTTATAGCTGGAATAGCATTAAATAAGCTTACTGCACTACTATAAAGTTTAGGAATTAAATATATTATTATTAGTGCTAAAACTAAAAGGAATAATAAATATGTTGCTAAAATTGCTAAATTTCTTGGCATTTTCAATTTTCTATTAAAGATTTTAACAATTGGATTTGTTATATATGTGATAACTAACGCAATTATAAATGACATTAATAAATGGTAGACATATGAAATCCAACCAAATTCAATTGGTAAATTATCTATAACTTTAATTGCTATATATGAAATAACAATAACTAAAAATAATTTGAAGTATTTCATATTATCACCTTTTATAAAATTTTTCATAAGTTCCTCCTAAGTATTTTTTATATTTAAGTAAAAATATAATTTTTTCTTTTGCTAAATAAAGAATATTAAAATTCCTTATAGCTTAATGTATATAAGTATAATAATAAAGAATTTTACTTTGATATAAACAACAAAAAAATTAAAGATGGCATTAAATTTCAAATAATGCCATCTTTTTTATAAAAATTATCTAATTTGTCCATTTCCATAGATAATATATTTATTTGTTGTAAGTTCTTTAAGCCCCATAGGTCCTCTAGCGTGAAGCTTTTGTGTACTTATTCCAATTTCTGCCCCGAATCCAAACTCTCCGCCATCAGTAAATCTTGTTGAAGCATTAACATAAACTGCCGCTGCATCTACTCTTTGAAGGAATTTTTCTGAATTGAAGTAATTAGTTGTAACTATCGCTTCTGAATGTCCTGTTCCAAATTTATTTATGTGAGCAATAGCCTCATCTAAACTATCCACAACTTTTACTGAAAGTATGAAATCAAGGAATTCTGTGTCAAAATCCTCTTCTGTTGCATCTACAACATTTGGAACTATTGCCTTAGTTTTTGCACATCCTCTAATCTCAACACCTTTATCCATTAACTCTTTTAAAGCCATTGGAAGGAACTCTTTTGCTACATCTTTGTGTACTAACATTGATTCTGCTGCATTACAAACCCCAGGTCTTGAAGTTTTTGCATTAACTATAATATTCTTAGCCATTTCCATATCAGTTTCTGCATCAACATATATATGACAGTTTCCTGTTCCTGTTTCAATAACTGGAACTGTTGCATTTTGAACTACTGCCTTTATAAGCCCTGCTCCACCTCTTGGGATTAGAACATCTAAATAATCATTAAGCTTCATAAATTCTGCTGCTGTTTCTCTTGATGTATCTTCAAGAATTTGAACTGTCCCCTCTGGAAGTCCAACCTCTTTAACTGCATCTTTTATAATCTCAACTATTTTTAAATTTGAGTTTATAGCTTCTTTTCCACCTCTTAAAAGAACTGCATTTCCTGTTTTTAAACATAAAGCCGCTGCATCAGCAGTAACATTAGGTCTTGATTCATAAATGATTCCTACAACACCTAGTGGAACTCTTTGAACTCCAATTTTAAGTTCATTCATCATCTTCTTCATTGAAGTAACTTCTCCAACAGGATCATCAAGTTTAACTATATCTCTAACTCCATTTGCCATAGCCTCAACTCTATCTTTTGAAAGTTCAAGTCTATCAACTAATGATTCTTTTGTTCCTTTTTCTCTTGTAACTTTAACATCCTTTGCATTTTCAACAAGAATCTCATCGCATCTTTCAACAAGCTTATCTGCTATATGTAAAAGTGCCTCATTCTTTTTTAGTGTTGATGTTATACCAAGTTCATACGCTGCTTCTTTTGCAAGTTTACCTTTAACTACTAATTCACTCATAATTAACTCTCCTTTTTACCAACAAATAATGTTCCTATTTTTCTATCTTCCACTAATATATCTCTAAGGATTGCTGGATTCTCACCATTAGCAAGAACCATGCTAATTCCCTTTTCTACAACTTTTTCTGCCGCTGAAATTTTAGTTCTCATACCACCAGTTCCAAGTGTTGAACCTGCATCTCCTGCACAAGCTCTAACTTCATCTGTTATCTCTTCTATCTCACTTATAAGTCTTGCATTCTTATCTTTTCTTGGATCTCCATTATAGAATCCATCTATATCTGATAAAATAACAAGTAAATCTGCATTAGTTAAAAGCGCAACTATTGCTGATAAATTATCATTATCTCCAAAATTACATATATTCTCTATCTCATCAATTGAGACTGTATCATTTTCATTAACTATCGGAATTATCCCTTGCTCAAGCAATGTATCGAATGTATTGCAAACATTACTTCTCATTCTATCATCTTCAATAACATCTCTAGTTAAAAGAACTTGTGCTACAAGGTGTCCATATTCACTAAAGAACTTACTATAAATATTCATAAGATGACATTGTCCTACTGCCGCTGCTGCTTGTTTTCCTTTAGTTGTGCTAGGTTTTTCTTTAAGCCCCATTCTACTAACTCCAACTCCAACAGCTCCTGAAGAAACAAGTATCATTTCTTTTCCCATGTTTTGAAGGTCTGATAATACTCTTGCAAACTTCTCTATACTTCCAAGATTGATATTTCCATTTTTATGCGTAAGGCTTGATGTCCCAACCTTAACTACTATTCTCTTTGCATCTTTAATACTTACTGCCATTGCTTTCCCGCCCCTTTTAATACTCTTTTTATTTAATATATATTATACACTAAATATATTTCTACAATCTATATTATAAAATTTCAAATTTTTATTGACCTAAATTCCAAATTCCTAGTCTTTTTTCTTTTTATCAATTATATTATAATTTTTGTAGGATTATTGATAAAATTAAATTTAGAAATTTATTTAAAATAAAAAATAGATGGGGGTTAAGTATGTATAAATTAATAGCATTAGATATGGATGGAACTCTTTTAAATAGTAAGAAGGAAATCTCAAAAAGAACACAAGATGCCATAAGAGAGGCAAGAAAAAGAGGTGTTTATATTGTTTTAGCTTCAGGTAGACCACTTGAAGGATTATTAAAATCACTAGATCAATTAGAACTTATAACAGATGATGACTACGCTCTAAGCTATAATGGATGCCTAGTTCAAAACGTAAAAACAAGAGAGGTTATTTCAGATATAACACTTAAAGGTGCTGACTTAAATCATCTTTATGCATTAAGTAAAGAAGCAGGTCTTAATATTCATAGCTTCTCAAAAGATAGAGGACTTATCACACCTAAACATAGCAAATATACACAAGTTGAAGCTGATATAAATGATATCGAAGTTAATGTAGTTCCTCATGATATAATAGACCCCGAAGAAACAATTGTTAAAGTTATGATGATTGATGAACCAGAAGTTCTTGATGCAGGAATGGCTAAACTTCCTAAAGAACTTTGGGACAAGTATAGTGTAGCTAAAAGTACACCTTTCTTCTTAGAATTCTTCAACAAAGAATCAAATAAAGGTCTTGCACTTGATAGACTTGCAAAACACCTTGGAATTAAAAAAGAAGAAATAATCACAATGGGAGATGCTATGAATGATTTCCCTATGATTGAATACGCAGGTATGGGTGTTGCTATGGGTAACGCTGTTCCTGAAATAAAAGAAATTGCGCAATATGTAACAGACACTAACGACAATGATGGAGTTGCAAAAGCAATTGAAAAACTTGTTTTAGGTTTATAGGACAAGCAATAAAAAAGTAGCTAATTATGATGTTAGCTACTTTTTTTTACTTATGCAATTATTTCACCCGCTCTATAACAAGCAGCTTGATATGATGGTGTTTCATAATATAATGATGAATTATAATTATCTATATGTGGCATCCACCAAGAACCTAAAACCTCATGTATTTTACTAGGTATTTCTTCTTTATTTTCTATTAATTCTAATACTAAAGTTCCTAAACTTCTCCCTATAGTAGTCACTGGAACATGATTACTTTTAATATAACTTCCCATTGGAATTTTATACTTTTCAATTATAAAATCACCTGAATATTCTGGTGAATCACAATGATAAACATCTGCTAATTTATAAATATGTTCTACCCCATCTAAACCTATTGTTTCAATAACAAACCTCATATTATTGTTAGACATTCTAGAAACTTGCTCTAATAACTGACAAGTATATGTAGTATCATCATAATATTTATTTTCTCTAGGCATATCTATATCCTCCATCTTATTTCACCTCTTTGCTTAATTATATATTATTATCACCATCTTTTTAAAGATATACACACTTTTTATATTGAATTCAAAACAAAAAACCTGTGGATAACTTTTTATAAAAGTTATCCACAGGTTTTATTTATTATAAATCTTTCTTAGTTAAGATAATAGCCGGTAAAATTATATAGGCTATTGCTGCTACAACTAATCCAATAATTGATAATACCATTTCTATCAATCCTCCATATTATAAAATTGTTCCAAATCTTCTTAAGTATAATTTCTTCGCTCCTTGTGTTAGGAAGAAATATGCGATTATAACAAATGCTATAAATATGAAGTATATTGGTGTTATTGCAACCATTCCTATTGTGTGTCCAAAACTTGTATAAGGAAGGAACCATCCAATAAGAAGTGAAACTATTATTGAAATATTAAGTTGCCATGATGGATTACTTTGAAGGAATGGAATTTTCTCTGTTCTAAGCATATAAAGAACAAGAACTTGTGTTGTAAATCCTTCTATAAACCATCCTGTTTGGAATAACCCTGCATGTGCAACTGTTGTACATCCAAATCCAAACCACATAAGCGCAAAAGTACAAATATCAAATATTGAATTTGTAGGTCCAAATACTATCATCATTTTACCAATATCTTTAGAATCCCACTTTCTTGGCTTTGCAATAAGCTCTTCGTCTACACGATCCCAAGGTAAAAATACTTGTGTGATATCATAAACCAAGTTCTGAATTAAAAGCTCAATTGGAAGCATTGGTACAAAAGGTAAAAATATACTAGCCATAAGAACACTTATAGAGTTTCCATAGTTTGAACTAGCTGTAATTTTAAGATACTTAGTTGTATTAGCAAAAACTTTTCTTCCCTCAATTATTCCTTCTTTTAAAACCATTAAGTCTTTCTCAAGAAGAATAACATCAGCTGCATCTTTAGCTATATCTACCGCTGTATCTACTGAAATTCCAACATCTGATTCTTTTAAAGCGATTGAATCATTAATTCCATCACCCATGAATCCAACTATTTTATCTCCATTTCTAAGAACTCTAACAAGTCTAGCCTTTTGAAGTGGATTTAATTTTGCAAATACATTAGTTTGCATTGCAACTCTAAATAATTTTTCATCATCCATATCTTCCATTTCTGGACCTAAAACAATATTAGTTATTTCAAAATTAACTTGCTGACATACCTTTCTTGTAACAAGTTCATTATCACCTGTTAAAATTTTTACAGCTACTCCATAATGAGCAAGAGCTTTTAAAGCCTCTTCTGTACTTTCTTTTGGTGGATCTAAGAATCCTATGAAACCAACTAAAATCATGTCGCTCTCATCTTCTACACCAAATCTTTTACTAGGGTCTTGATCTGGCTTTATAGCGACTCCAACAACTCTCATTCCCTCGTTATTTAAAGCCCTTGCCTCTTTTCTAATTTTTGATAAAATCTTGTCATTAACTTCAAGAATTTGTCCATCAACTTCAACATACTTAGATACACAAAGCATTTCCTCTAAAGCACCCTTTGTAATAAGCTTAGCCTTATTTGTAGTCTCATCTTTTATAACTACTGACATTCTTCTTCTTGTAAAATCAAAAGCTATTTCATCAACTTTATTGATGTTACTTAAGTCTTTATCAAAATTTTTCTCTTTAGCCCTATTCATAATAGCAAAATCTATAACATTTTGAAGTCCACTTTGAAGCGAACTATTTATATATCCGTACTTTAATACATTATCACATGTTTCACCATTTATATTTATATGAGTTGCAACCTCTATTCGGTCGTCTGTTAATGTCCCTGTTTTATCTGTACAAAGAATTTCCATTGAACCAAAGTTTTGAATAGCACTTATCTTCTTCACAACAGTTTTTTTCTTAGACATTTTAACAGCACCTTTTGCAAGGTTCTCTGAAACTATTGTAGGAAGCATGATAGGCGTTAATCCAACTGCTACTGATGCTGCAAATAATAATGAATCTAAAAAGCTTTTTGTTTGATACCAATCAATAACAAGAACTAAAGGAACCATAATAATCATAAATTTTAAAAGCATAGATGAAACTTCTTTAACACTTTTTTCAAAACTTGTTTCTTCATCTATCTCAGCCATTGAACTTTGCATCGCACCAAAATAAGTGTGATCCCCAGTTCCAATAACCATTGCAGTTGCAGTTCCACTAACAACATTAGTCCCTAAAAGACAAATGTTTTCAAAATCTCCTGCTTCTCTGCTTGATGTATGATTCTCTATCTTCTTTTCTATTGGTTCTGATTCTCCAGTTAAAGCAGATTGACTTACAAAGAAGTCTTTACACTCTAAAACTCTTAAATCAGCCGGAATAATATCTCCAGTTGTAAGTTTTATGATATCCCCTACAACTAAATTACGCATATCCACCTTTTCATACTGACCACCATTTCTTTTAACATTGCAAGTAGTCGTAATAAGTTTTTTAAGTGAATCTGCAGCTTTTTCTGACTTATACTCCTGAACAAATGAAATAATTCCACTTGTAAATATAAGAATAACAATTATTATTATTTGTGACCAACTTTGTTGTGACTTTGGCACAAAAACAATGCTAGTTAAGTATGTAATAAATCCTATAATTAAAAGGACTAAAACAAAAGCATTCGCAAAAGATTTAAAAAGTTGCACTATTACAGGAACTTTCTTCTCTTCTTTTGTATCATTTTTTCCATACTTCTTAGTATTTTTTATAACTTGTTCAGAATTTAATCCATCCTCTGATGTAGTAAATTTTTCGCAAAGTTCTGTATTTGATAGATTACTATTTCCTTGAAGGTCTTTTACTACACCATCAAAAGCTTGTCTATCAAACTGTTTTTTAGCTTTTTCTTTTTTCATATGCGTCCTCTCCAATCTTTTTATCTTTGGTTTGGTCACTCTATAAAATACTTATAGGTTCAGACAATTAAAATTTCCTCATCTTTAAACCTAAGTAGGTTATAAAATGACAGAGGAAATGTCTAGCATAGAAAAACAGCCTTGTGTTCTAAAATTTAAATATTCAGTTTTAAATGGTTAAATTTATCAATGAACTAGGTCATTTTCATAGACATTTCATTCACAC
>JBOGAY010000130.1:0-4207 GCA_051655925.1 Sarcina sp.
AGAGTTCTATCAAGATGTTGTTACAGATATATGGAATTGTGAAGATTGGACAGTTAAAATACTATAAGAAAGAAATTAAGAGTCGATAGATGTAAATTTATCGACTCTTTTCTAATTAGGAGATCTAAATAAATTTAATAACATGATTTTAAAAATCAGTTTAAAAAAAACTGAAAAAATACGTTGACAAAGAGAAAAAAATGAATTATATTATATTTATAATCAGTTTAATGAAAACTGAAATATGGAGGGTGTTATGAGAGAATTTAGAGGGAATGTTATAATTACAGATCATGCAAAAGAAAGGTTTATACAGAGAAGAGTAAACTCAAAAGTTAGAGATGGGTATGTTAATGTATATAAAAAAATGCTAAATATGATTTTTAGAAGTACATTGGTAGGAACTAAGAAACAGCCTAATGGAGAAGTTCATGAATATAGATCTAATAAAGGATGTATCTTTGTTTGTGCTAGAAGGTATGCAAAAAACTTTTGGGAAAAAGATGAGGTTACTATTTTGACAGTAAAACTCAATAAATGGTATATTGAAGATCGAGTAGATAGAGGTATAGATATAAACACTTTTGGGTTGAATGACATTGTAAAGCAGTCAATAAGATATTAGAAAAAATTTTTAAAAATCATTAATTAGGTTTATTAAAAACTGAATTTGGAGGAAGGGTAAATGATAAAGAGAACAGTATGGGAAATAATACAGAAGATGCGTGGAAGATTAGAAGAAAGAGAGCTAAATAAATTAATAATAGTATTGTTAGGAAGTAAATTTTGGCTAAATAGTGATAAAAATAAAACGGGTATGATTTGGAATGACGTATTTGAAAACAAGGTGATGTTTATTACAACGTTAAAATTACTAGGCCAAAATGAAAATTTAAGTTTATTTTCAGATGAAAAATTTGAGCAGTTTTTAAATAGATTAAGTGAGGACGAATTTAAAAAATTAATGACTTTAATCAATAGTAGTGATGTCAAGAGTGAAGATCAATTAATAGAAGCTATATATACAGTTGTGCAAAGTGAGAGAAATAGTTCTGAGTATATGACAAATTTAGATATTTACAAAGTATTGTTTCAAGTTTTAAATTTAGAAGAAAATTCAAATATTATAGATAGTTTTAACGGTATATCAGGGACTCTAACAGCAATTTATAATGATTTTAAAGAAAGTAAAAAAGACTTTTCAACATTAAAGTTTTATGCACAAGAAATAAATGAAGATATAGCAAAGATTGGTTCATTTATAGGATATATTTTAGCAGGAGATAATTTTCAATATAAAATGGGTGATAGTATTTCAGATCCTCAGTTTGTGAAAGATGGGAAGTTAATGCAATCTGATTTTGCGATATCTAATATTCCTTGGGGAGTAAAGAGAGGTTTAGAATATAAAGATATATATGGTAGATTCACTAATTTCAAAGATGATAAAGTTAGAATAAATGCTACTATGTGGCTTGAAGCAGAGCATGTAATAGCAACTGCTAAAAAAAAGGCTGCAATTTTGATGCCGATGGGTGCATTATTTAGAGAGTCAGTAAATGATAGAAGATCAAGAGAGGAATTAACTCAAAATGATGAAATAGAATGCATTATAAAATTCCCAAGTGGAGTTATTTCAGGAACAGGGATAGAGTTTTGTTGGATTATAATAAACAAAAATAAAGATGAAAAGAGAAAAAATAAAGTTCAGTTTATAGATTTAAGTAATGAAATAGTAGCTGAAAGGTTAAGTGTTAAAAAGTTTATAAGTAATGGAATTGAAAAAGTTAAGGTTGCATTTGAAAATATGCAAAACACTGAAATTTCATTTATAGTAGAAAATGATGATATAAAAAATAATAACTTTAATTTAGATATGTTTGAATATGTGAAGAAACAACAGCTAATAAGTGAGATGGGGAGTGAACTTAATAAAACTATTTCAGATATAGCAAAAGAAGTTAAGCGTGGTGTTCAAATCACAAAAAGTAGACTAGAAAACACTAAAGTTGAAAATGGAGAAAAACAGCATTATCTTGTAAGTTTAGCAAACTTAGTTGATGGAAAAGTTGTTCTTGGAGAAGAAGATAAAATTGTAGCAGAAGATAAATGGGTTGAAAAATACGAACTAAGAGAAGGTGATGTATTATTAACATCTAAAGGAAGTACAATTAAAACTGCTATTGTAGATAAATCAATTGAAAATGCTATTTTATCAGCTAACTTAGTTTTAATAAGAGTTGATAAAGCTAAATATGATGCGGAATTTTTAAAATATTATTTAGATACTAATATAGGAAGAAAGTTACTGGGAACTATAATGAAAGGTGCAATCATAATGTCTATATCAAATAAAGATTTAGAGAGTTTTATGGTTCCTGATATAGACATTACAAAACAAAAGAGTATTATGTCTATGGTGAATATTGCAAAAGAAGAATATAAAAAAGCTATAAATGATGCAAATGATAAATTTGATAGTGTTAACTTAGCGGTTGAAAAGTTGATTTTTAAGAAATAATCAATTGCTGTTTATGATAACAACTTGGTATAATTTAGTAAAGAAGTTAAAAGAGTAGATGAATGAAAAGATAGTTTCATCTACTCTTGCATGAATAAAATTTTAGGAGTGGTGAAGTGAGTAATTTTAGCTTTTTAAAAGAAAGATGGCCTATACTTGAGAACTTAGGTAGACTTGCTGAGAAAAACCTTTATATAGATTCAAATACTACATTTATAAAGTGTGGAATGTTAGGGGAAACAATAGTGCAATATATGATTTCTATTGACAGTATAGATACAACATATATTTCACATGACAACAGTCATAATAATAAAATCAAACTTTTAAAGAAGGAGGATTTTATTCCAGATGATATTGAGAGCATACTTCATGCTTTAAGAAAGACAAGAAATACAGCAACTCATTCTTGTTATGAGGATATAGAAGAAGCAAAGGTTCACCTAGAGCTAGCATATAAACTTGCTGTTTGGTTTATGCAAACATATGGTGATTGGGCATTTGAGCCTTATAATTATGTTGAGCCATCAATGATAGATGAATCAGAAAGTCTTAAACAATTGAATGATGAGTATGAGCAAAGAGTTAAAGAATTAGAGAAAGAATTAGATGTTCTAAAATCTGAAACTATATCAAAAGATGAATCAGAAAGACGTAAGATTCAAGGAAAAAGAGCTAGTAGAAAGATTGATCTTTCAGAGCCGGAAACTAGACTTATTATTGATAAGCAGATGAGGGATGCTGGATGGGAAGTTGATACTAATAATATAAGATATTCAAATGGGACAAGACCTCAAAAAGGAAAGAATTTAGCTATTGCAGAGTGGCCAACATATTCAGAGGAAAAAGGTAATGGTAAGGTAGACTATGCATTATTCATTGGTGAAAAGCTTGTTGGATTTGTAGAAGCCAAAAGATATTCAAAAGATGCAGCAGGTATAATGATAGAATCAAAGACTTATGCAAAAGGTGTTCTTAATGAACATAAAGAAACTTATGGAGTTTCAAGTTGGAATGGATATGATGTACCATTTTTATTTACTACTAATGGAAGAAAGTATATTAAAGAAATTGAAAGTAAAAGTGGATTACACTTTTTAGATTGTAGGAATTCAAGAAATAATTCAAAAGTACTTCAAGGATGGGTTTCACCACAAAATATTGAAGAGATGCTGAAAGAAGATATAGATAAAGGAAATAAAAATCTTGATGATATGACATTTGAGTATCTAAAAAGTTCAAATAGTATTGGACTAAGAGATTACCAAGTTGAAGCTATAAAAGCAGTTGAAAAAGCTATTAAAGAGGAGAAAAGAACTGCATTATTAAATATGGCTACTGGAACAGGGAAAACTAGAACAATTCTAGGACTTATATATAGACTTGTTAAAGCAAAAAGATTTAATAGGATTTTATTCCTTGTAGATAGAACAGCTTTAGGTTCACAGGCTATGGATACATTTAGTGAAGTTAAAATAGAAGATTTACAAACTCTAGAGCAAATTTACAATATTAATGGACTAGCAGATAAGTTAATAGATAAAGAGACAAAAATTCATGTAGCAACAGTTCAATCAATGGTTAAAAGAATTTTGTATAATGATGATGCTAAAACTATTCCATCAGTTAGAGATTATGATTGTATTATAATTGACGAGGCTCATAGAGGTTATACATTAGATAAAG